>NZ_AZQX01000217.1:0-17739 GCF_000568385.1 Halomonas sp. BC04 | reverse complement strand
GCCGAACGCCGCGCCGCGGCGGTTGCCGCAGGGAACAGCGAATCCGCCAGCCGTACCAGCGATGGCCGGGTTGAGCCCGTGCGCCCCTCGGAGCCCCTCGATTTTGCCCTGCCCGACCTGCCCCACCGCACCCGCACTCAGCTCAAGCGGGGGCGCATCGTCTGGGAGGCCGGGCTCGACCTGCACGGCCTCACACTCGACGAGGCGCGCAGCGAGCTGGAGGGATTCCTGCGCGACGCCACCGCCAAGCGCATGCGCTGCGTGCTGATAGTCCACGGCAAGGCATGGGGCAGCACCGCCAACTACCCCGTGATCAAGAGCCATGTGAACGCCTGGCTACGCGAATGGCCGGCGGTACTCGCCTTCTGCTCGGCCCTGGATGCCGATGGGGGCACCGGTGCGGTGTATGTGCTGTTGCGCCGACGCGGCCAGGACGCCTAGGCCTCCAGTCGCCTCAGGCACCGCCGCCCGACTCGCGTTCCGCCGGCATCTGGGGCGGCTGAACGATCATTCCCGGGCTGCCAACCTGGCAGCGCCCTTCGTATTGGTCCAGCGCCTGGAGGGTAAGGTGCGTCCCAGCCGAATCAGGCATCGGCGCGATGGAACTCGAAGGCGCCGCAGACCGTCTTGGGGACTTCGATCAGGATATCGGGGGGGTAGCCTGCTACCTTGTACTTCGCCAGTGCCGCCTGGGTAATATCGAAGGAGGCCAGGATCATGTCCAGCCGCCCCCAGGCGCGGCGCCCATTGGGTGTCTTGCCCTCCCCGACTTCATTATCCACATCGTTTGCCCCACCGTTGCCCAACCCGTCCAGCAGGCGCCGAGTCGCCCCGCGAACGTCCATCCAGCCGCTCAGCGAAGAGGCGCTCTCTTCTTCCGCTGCCGCGATGCCCTGATCAGGCGGGAGCAGCTCCTCCAGTGTCACCGGCTGTGGACTGTGCGCAGTGACGTTGACCGCCAGCATGAGATCGGCATGGGCCGAAACGGTTGGGATGATCGGCAAGGGGTTGAGCAGGCCACCATCGACCAGGGTCTGGTCGCCGATATGCACCGGGGTGATGACGCCGGGGATGGCGATGGAGGCACGCATGGCACGCAGTAGCGAGCCCGTCTGGAACCATACTTCACGCTGGCGGGCCAGGTCGGTGGCCACGGTGGTCAAGGGGATCGGCAGGTCCTCGATCAGGCAGTCACCGACCAGTTCCTCCAGCTTGCTCATCACCTTGCTGGCGCGCATGGCCCCCATGGGGCTCCAGGTCACATCCACCAGCTTGAGCACATCGAAGTAGTCGAGCTGGCAGACCCACTCGCGGTAGGCATCGAGCTCCCCCGCCGCATAGATACCGCCGATGACGGCCCCCATGGAGCAGCCGGAAATCGCCACGACTTCGTAGCCGCGGGCCTCGAGCACGTCGATCACGCCGATATGGGCATAGCCCCTCGCCCCACCGCTGCCAAGGGTCAGGGCGACACGCTTGCCCGTCGTTGTTGCCGTTGCACCACCCATGATGTCGCTCCCTGTCACACAACTTCGTCCAGGATTTGCCAGTCGACGATCGCCTGGGCCACCGCCGCCACCGCACCGAGCTCCAGGTGCAGGTGATGGCCACCGGGCAACACCCGGCGAGTCAGCGCCGAGACCGCCGAGCGTGCGGCGGCCGCCGACTCCCTCTCTCCCAATATGCCGCCCTCGCCTTCGATCAGCAGCACCGGCGCCTTGATGGCCCCCAGCAGCGCCAGGACCTGCTCGGGCGTCAGACGCACCGGCGAGGGCCAGAGCAGGCGACCATCGGTTCGCAGGCGCACATGCCCGTCGCCCTCGTCGCTGAGATTGCGCGCCACTACCGGGCTTGCGGTATCGGCATCGATGGGCGTCACGCCGCCGGCTACCCGTGCCGCCACGGCGGTCTTGATATCAGGATAGCGCGGTGCGGCCGATAGGGAACGACGGGAGGCACGAAGCCCCTTGTGCAGTTGTTGTGCTGCGTCGCCGGCCGGGGTGGTAAGCGCCCCCATGCCATCGATCAGGATCAGCCGGTCAACGCGCTCGGGGAGCGCTGCAGCGGTCAGGCAGGACACGCCTGCCCCCATGGAGTGGGCCAGCAGCGTGGCCCGCTCCAGGCCCAGCTCATCGGCGGCATCCAGCAGGTCGTGGCAGTAGTCCCATAGCGCATAATCGCCCGCGACATGTTGCGAATGGCCGTGCCCGGTGAAATCGATGGCCACGATCCGTATGCCCAGACGCCGTGCCAGCAGCGGTGCCAGTCGCGTAAAGCTCGCCGCGTTATCCAGCCAGCCGTGCAGCGCCAGCCAGGTCGGGGCCTGCTCGGCGCCCCAGCACAATCCCGCGAGCCGTCCCCCGGCCAGGCTAATGGCTCGTGGATCGCTCATGCCGATACCTCCAGCAGCTCTTCCAGCATGGCCACCAACGCCTGGCGAGTCTCCTCGGGATGCTCCATGGGAAACATGTGCGTGCCCGGCACCAGCGACAGCTTGATCCGATGTCGTTCGAGCCGGCGTCGGCGCGCCGGCGTGATCAGGTCGGAGTCACGGCCGGCGAGCAGGCCGAAGGGCACTTGCAGGCGCTGCGGGAGGCGAGTCAGGTGGTCGGGAAGCTGACGGAATATCTCGGTCTCGATGGCGGGGTCATAGACCAGCTCGGCCGAGCCATCGTCGCGCAGCCGGGTGCCCCCCTCGACATAGTCATGCAGCGCATCGGGCGTAAAGCGCCGGAACAGGCCACGACGACGCAGGTGATTGGCCATGGCGTCACGATCGGGCCACGCCGAGCGCCGCCCCCTGGACTTGCCCGCTGGCGTGACCCGGTCGACGAAACCGAAACGCTTGGCCACTTTCATCCCCCAGGCATCCAGCCCCAGCATCAGCGGCGGGTCCAGCATGACCACGCAGCGAAAGCGCTCGGGGGCACGCTCGGCGGCCATGGCCATCAGCACACCGCCCATGGAGTGTCCCACGCCGATGGCGGGCTCCTCGCTGTGGGTCAGGTGGTCGAGCAGTTCATCACGCAGTGCCAGCCAGTTGTGACCGACCGGGTAGTCGGGGTGATGGCCCAGGCGGTCGACCGGGTGAACGTCGAAGCGCTCGCGCAGCGGCGCCAGCAGGCTGCGGTAGCTCATGCCGGGAAAGCCATTGGCATGGGCGAAGATCAATCGCGGTCGTTGGCTAGCGGGGGAAGCGGTCATGATAGTGTCCAGTGTCAAGCAAGACATAATGTCTGTGGCGATAGCAGGCTAACGGGTTTACCCTATTTCGCCAAGTCGAACCCTCGGCTCCCCCATGTCCACGATCAAACGGAGTCTCGTCATGCCAGCGCCGCGCCCCCCGCGTGATACCCGCATCCGTAACCGTGTCTTCTGGATCACCGTTATCGCCGCCGTGACCATCGGCCTGTGGCTGGCTCGTTGAATGGAACTGATCGACGTTTTCTTCGGCACCCTGGAAGTCACCCTGCCGGTCTTCATCATGGTCTTCATCGGCCTTGGCCTGAAGCGTGCCGGCTGGATCGATCAGTCCTTCATCAACACCGCCTCGCTGCTGGTCTTCAAGGGCACTTTGCCGATGCTGATCTTTCTCAGCATCATCAAGGCCGACCTGGACGCCACGCTGAACCCCTTGCTGCTCGGTTTCTTTGCCCTGGCCACTCTGGGCAGCTTCCTGTTCAGTTGGGGCTGGGCCATCCTGCGCGTGCCGCATGCGGACCGCGGCGTCTATGTCCAGGCCGCCTTCCGCGGCAACGCAGGCATAGTTAGTCTCGCGCTTGCAGCAAGCCTGTATGGAGACTACGGCCTCTCTGCTGGGGGACTCTTACTCGGCGTGGTCATCATTACCTATAATGCCCTCTCCGTGATTGCACTAACCAGCTACCAAGAAGACCACAGCACCGACTGGCGCAGCATCATTTCGCACATTGCGCACAATCCACTGATCCTGGCCGTGGTCGTGGCGGTGCCAGTGGCCGCCATGGAGTGGCGTCTTCCCGGCTGGCTGATGACCTCAGGGGAGTACTTTGCCTCGCTGACCCTTCCGCTGGCACTGATCTGTATCGGCGCCACCCTTTCACTGGGCTCGATCCGGGCATCGGGACGGCTGGCCGCCAGTGCCAGCCTGATGAAGATGATCACGATACCGGCGCTGGCCACCGGAGCCGCCTGGCTGGTCGGCTTCCGGGGACGCGAGCTTGGCGTGCTCTTCCTGTTCTTCGCCAGCCCCACGGCAGCGGCGGCCTTCGTGATGGCCAAGGCGATGGGCGGCAATGCCGTGCTCACCGCCAATATCATCGCCCTGACCACCCTGATGGCCAGTGTGACCATCACCCTGGGTATTTTCGCTTTGCGCCTCGCCGGGCTGATCTAAGCCAGGCTGCTCACAGCACCGTTTCAGGGTCAGGTACGTTTGTCCGGCCAGGCTACGTCGTTCGGCGCCATGAAACGTCGCAGCCTGGCGCAGCCCGCCGCCCACACCTCCGCCTCGAGCTCAGCCACGGCCGCCGTGGGAAAGGCCAGGCCGCGGTCGCTTCGCCCCTCGACCAATAGCCCCGCCAGCGCACCCACCAGCGGCATGTGGCTGACCAACACGAGAGGTTCTCGACCAGGCTGCTCCAGCAGCCAGTCACTCACCGCCTCGGGGGGATCGTCGGGCGTCACCATGGCCAGGGTCTCGACCTCACGGCCCAGGCTGGCCGCCACATGATCCGCAGTCTGCCGGGCGCGCACATAGGGGCTGGCGAGGATTCGCGCTTCATCGAGCTCCTGATACTGCAGCCAGTCGGCCATGCGCGCGGCTTCGGCATGACCGCGGGCGGTAAGCTTGCGCTCGGCATCGACGCTGCCCGGCCCGGCCTCACCATGGCGCATGATCAGCAAGCGCTTACTCATTGCGTGCCTCCCCCCTGCTGGCGTCCGGCTGATCGTCAGCGGCTTCGACCCGCCGGTGGGCCCGCTGCACGTCCTCCCGCGAAAGCAGGAATTCCACATCGCTGCTCTGCTCACCTCGCATCAACATGCGCGCCATTTCCCGCGCCGGCACACCCTCGAAGAGCACCTGGTAGAGCCTTCGGCCAGGGGCATGTAGACATCGTCCTCGCGGGCCTTGTCGCGCACCAGGCGCACCGTGTTGACCCCCTCGGCCACCTGACCCAGAGCCGCCACCGCCTCATCGAGGGACTTCCCCTGGCCCAGCGCATAGCCGACCCGATAGTTGCGCGACAGGTCCGACGAGCAGGTGACGATCAGGTCGCCGACCCCGGCGAGCCCGAGAAACGTCATGGGGTTGGCCCCCTGGTCCACCGCAAACCGCCCCATCTCGGCCAGTGCACGGGTCATCAGCATGCTGCGGGTGTTCTCGCCCATGCCCAGGGCGGCGGCCATGCCGGCGGCGATCGCATAGATATTCTTGAGCGCCCCGCCCAGCTCCACACCATAGCGGTCGTTGCTGGCATAGACCCTGAAATAATCGCAACTCAGCGCCTGCTGCACCCGGGTGCGAGTCAGCGGGTCATCGCTGGCCACCACCGTGGCGGTAAGCTGTTTCTGGGCGATCTCCGTGGCCAGGTTGGGTCCCGAGATCACCCCGATATGGGTGAAGCCCGTCTCCTCCTGGAGAATCTGGCTCATCAGCTTGAAGCCATCCTCTTGAATACCCTTGGTGGTACTCACCAGGATCTGGTCGTCACGCAGCCAGGGAAGTGCCTGACGCACGACGTCGCGAAAGGCCTTGGAAGGAATCGCCACGAGAACCAGTTCCGCCCGCTCGAGCACTGCCTGCATGTCGCTCGAGGCCTTGACCGCCGGATTGATGGCGAAATCGGGCAGGTAGCGGCCGTTTCGGTGTTCGCGGTTGATCTGCTCCACCAGCTCGGCGTCGCGCAGCCACTGGCACACTTCTGCCCCGTTGTCGGCAGCAATGCTGGCAAGCGCCGTACCGAAACTGCCTCCGCCCAGCACCGCCACCCGCATGGGATCATCTGACATGGTCGCCCCAGAATAAAGTCGGGTTGAGAGTAGAGTGTAACGAAAAGCGCCCCCTTCGGGGGCGCTTGGTGCTTAGCATAGCACCGGGCCGACGATGCCGGCCCGGTCGATTGCGTCAGTCGATCAACGACAGCAGCGAATCGATGCTCTCGCGCGCATCACCATAGAACATCCGCGTGTTGTCCTTGTAGAACAGCGGATTCTCGATGCCCGAGTAGCCTGTGCCCTGGCCACGCTTGCAGACGAAGACGACCGCGGACTTCCAGACCTCGAGCACCGGCATGCCGGCGATGGGGCTGTTGGGGTCATCCTGGGCGGCAGGGTTCACGATATCGTTGGAGCCAATGACGATCGTGACATCCGTCTTGGGGAAATCGTCGTTGATCTCGTCCATTTCCAGCACGATATCGTAGGGGACCCTGGCCTCGGCCAGCAGTACGTTCATGTGCCCCGGCAGGCGCCCTGCCACCGGGTGAATGGCGAAACGCACCTCCTTGCCCGCCGAGCGCAGCTTGCGCACCAGTTCGCTCACCGCGTTCTGGGCCTGGGCCACCGCCATGCCGTAGCCCGGCACGATGACGACGCTGTTGGCGTTGTTCAGCGAACTGGCCACACCTGCCGCGTCGATGGCCACCTGCTCGCCCTCGATCTCGGCCGCGGCACCCGTCTGCTCGGCACCAAAGCCCCCCAGGATGACGCTGATGAAGTTGCGGTTCATCGCCTTGCACATGATGTAGGAGAGAATGGCACCGGAAGAGCCCACCAGGGCACCGGTCACGATCAGCAGATCGTTGGAGAGCGTAAAACCGATCGCCGCCGCCGCCCAGCCCGAATAACTGTTGAGCATCGACACCACCACCGGCATGTCAGCCCCGCCGATGCCCATGATCAGGTGGTAGCCGATGAAGAACGCCAGGGCGGCCAGCAACAGCAGGGTCCAGAAGCCTGCGCCGTTGAGGTAGAGGATGGCCAGCAGCAGTGAAATCACCGCGGCGCCGGCGTTGAGCTTATGCCCCCCGGGCAGCTGCTTGGCCTTGCCGTCGACCTTGCCGGCCAGCTTGCCGAAGGCGATGACCGAACCGGTGAAGGTCACGGCACCGATGAAGATGGCGAACACCACCTCGAGCTGCAGAAAGGTGAGCTCGTCGGGCGCTTTAGTGGCCACCAGTGCGGCAAAGGCCGAGAACTCCTCCTGGGCGGCGCCCACCGCCTGAGCGGCCATCACGCGGCGACGCTCGAGGTCGGCGTTCCAGGCCACGAACACCGCGGCAAGGCCGACGAAGGAGTGAAGCGCCGCCACCAGCTGAGGCATCTCGGTCATGGCGACCCGCTTGGCCACGACCCAGCCGATCGCCGCGCCGATGATGACCAGGGGAATCATTAGCCAGTGCGCGCCGATACCGGGACCGAAGGCCGTGAATACCACCGCCAACGCCATGCCGATGATGCCGTACCATACCGCCCGCTTGGCCTTCTCCTGATTGCTCAGCCCTCCCAGGGAGAGGATGAAGAGCACACTTGCCGCAATGGCTGCGGCAGAAACAAAACCTTGACCCAACATGTCGTTACTCCGCCGCTCAGGATTTCTGGAACATGGCCAGCATCCGGCGTGTCACCAGGAAGCCGCCCACGATATTAATGGTAGCGATCAGCACCGAGATACCCGCCAACAGCATGACGACCCAGTTCCCCGAGCCAATCTGCAGCACAGCGCCGAGAATGATGATCCCGGAGATGGCATTGGTCAGCGCCATCAGCGGCGTATGCAGCGAGTGGCTGACGTTCCATATCACCTGGAAGCCCACGAAGCAGGCCAGGACGAAGACAATGAAGTGCTGCATGAAGGAGGCCGGGGCGATCTGCGCCAACAGCAGCATCAGGGCGCCCCCGACACCCAGTAGCGTCAGCTGACGCTTGGTCTGGGCCTTGAAGGTGGCAAGTTCTGCCGCCTTTTTCTCCTCCGGGGTCGGCGCCTTCTCCTTGGGCTTCGGCTTGGCAGCGGCTATCGCCTTGACCTTGGGCGGCGGCGGCGGAAAGGTGACCTCGCCGGCATGGGCAACCGTCGCGCCACGGATCACGTCGTCTTCCATGTCGTGGACGATGGCGCCATCCTTCCCCGGCGTCAGGTCGGTGAGCATGTGCCGGATGTTGGTCGAATAGAGCAGCGAGGATTGGGTCGCCATGCGCGAAGGGAAGTCGGTATAGCCGACGATGGTCACGCCGTTGTCGCTGACCACCTTCTCGTTCGGCTTGGTCAGGTCGCAGTTGCCGCCCTTCTCGGCGGCCAGATCGACGATCACCGAACCCGGCTTCATGGTCTTGACCATATCCTCCAGCCACAGCTTGGGAGCCGGCTTGCCGGGAATCAGCGCCGTGGTGATGACGATATCCACGTCGGGCGCCTGCTCGCGGAACAGCGCCAGCTGCTTCTCGCGGAACTCGGGACTCGAGGGCGCCGCATAGCCACCGGTGCCGGAGCCATCCTGGGAATCCTCGAAGTCGAGGAAGAGAAACTCGGCACCCATGGACTCGATCTGCTCGGCGACCTCGGGGCGCACGTCGAAGGAGCGCACCACCGCACCGAGGCTCGTCGCGGTTCCGATGGCGGCAAGACCCGCCACACCGGCACCGATGACCAATACCTTGGCCGGCGGCACCTTCCCCGCGGCGGTCACCTGGCCGGTGAAGAAGCGGCCGAAATTGTTGCCCGCCTCGATCACCGCCCGGTAGCCGGCAATGTTGGCCATCGACGACAGGGCATCCATCTTCTGTGCCCGGGAGATTCGCGGCACCATGTCCATGGCGACCACGGTGGCGCCCCTGGCCCGGCAGCGCTCCAGCAGCGTCTCGTTCTGGGCCGGCCAGAAGAAGCTGATCAGCGTCTGGCCGTCCCGCAGCGAGTCTGCCTCTGCATCGCTGGGCTCACGCACCTTGATGACTACCTCGGCCTCGTGCCAGAGCGCCTCGGCACTCTCCACCACGGTGACGCCGGCCGCGCGGTAGGCATCGTCGTCGAAGCCGGCAGCGCTACCGGCCCCGGATTCGATCAGGCATTCGTGTCCAAGCTTATGGATGAGCTGTGCACTGTCAGGGGTCAGCGCAACGCGTGCCTCCCCCTGGGCGAGCTCCTTGGGTGCACCAATCTTCACGTTGGATCTCCCTTATGTGTTATCGAAGTTTCGGATAGGTCAAACCAACTATTCATACCTGACCATGACGCAATGCACAACAGCAGCGCGCCTGATCAATGGCAACCAAAGGTAGCACTATCCGGCTGAAATAACGGAAAAAAGGAGGGGTGACGTTGACGTCAAGGGTGATACGAGGCGTGAAAGAGACGGCACACAGGCCGCCCGAAGGCGGCCTGTGGCATGGTGTGACAATGGGATAATGCCTCTGGACGGATCAGGTCGTCAGCAGCGCATTGAGCCGCTTGACATAGGCCGCCGGGTCGTCGAGATGCCCACCCTCGGCAATGATCGCCTGATCCAGCAGGATACGCGCCAGATCGGCGAAACGATCACCCTCTGCCGCTTCGAGCCGATCGACCAGCGCATGTTCCGGGTTGAGCTCGAGGATCGGCTTGACTTCAGGCACCTTCTGACCGGCGGCTTCCATGATGCGACGCATCTGAAAGCCCATCTCGTGCTCCGGCAGCACGACACAGGCCGGTGAATCGATCAGGCGGTGGGTCACCTTGACCTCCTGGACCTCATCGCCCAGCGCCTCCTTGACCCGCTTGACCAGATCCTCCTTGGCCTTGGCGGTCTCCTCCTGGGCCTTCTTCTCCTCTTCACCCTCGATCTCACCGAGGTCCAGCTCGCCCTTGGCCACGTCGACCAGCGTCTTGCCGTCGAATTCGGTGAGGTGGCTCATCAGCCACTCATCGATGCGATCGGATAGCAGCAGCACCTCGATACCCTTCTTGCGGAAGATCTCCAGGTGAGGGCTCGACTTGGCCGCATTGAAGCTGTCGGCCACGATGTAGTAGATCTTGGCCTGCCCCTCCTTCATGCGCTCGACGTAGTCGGTCAGCGACTGGTCCTGGGTAGCGCTGTCGGTATGGGTGGTCGAGAAACGCAGCAGCCCGGCGATCTTCTCACGGTTGGCGTAGTCCTCCGCCGGCCCCTCCTTGAGCACGGTGCCGAAGGTGTTCCAGAAGGTCTGGTAGGCCTCCTTGTCCTTGGCCAGTTTCTTGAGCATGTCCAGCGCCCGCTTGGTCAGCGCGCTCTTGATCTTCTCGACCTTGGGGTCCTGCTGCAGCAGCTCCCGGGAAACGTTGAGAGAGAGCTCGCGGGTATCGAGCACACCCTTGATGAAACGCAGGTAGAGCGGCAGGAACTGCTCGGCGTCGTCCATGATGAAGACGCGCTGCACGTAGAGCTTCACGCCACGGGCACCATCCCGCTCGTAGAGGTCGAAGGGCGCACGCCCCGGCACGTAGAGCAGGCTGGTATATTCGAGCTTGCCCTCGACCTTGTTGTGGCTCCAGGCCAGCGGATCGCTGAAGTCATGGGCCACGTGCTTGTAGAACGCCTTGTACTCGTCGTCGGAGATCTCGCCCTTGGGGCGGGACCAGAGTGCGGTGGCCTCGTTGACGGTCTCCCAGGTGGTGACCTCGCTGCCCTCGATCTCTTTGCCGTCGTCGTCCTTGGCGGTCTCGACCCTGGGCATGCGCACCGGCACCTCGATATGGTCGGAGTACTTGCGCACCAGGCTCTTGAGACGGAAGTCGTCGGCAAATTCCTTGGCATCCGACTTGAGGTGCAGCACGATCTCGGTGCCATGCCGCTCGTTCTCGACATCGGCGACGGTGAACTCCCCTTCGCCCCTGGATCGCCACTCGACGCCCTCGGACTTGTCCGAGCCAGCCTTGCGGGTACGCACCGTTACCTCATCGGCGACGATGAAGCTGGAGTAGAAGCCAACCCCGAACTGGCCGATCAGCCTGGCGTCCTTCTGCTGCTCGCCGGAGAGCTGCTTGAGGAACTCGGCAGTGCCGCTGCGGGCAATGGTGCCCAGGTTCTGAATCACCTCGCCTCGGCTCATGCCGATGCCGTTGTCGCGCACCGTTACCGTGCCGGCCTTCTGATCGTGTTCGATCTCGATGCGCAGTTCACTGTCCCCCTCGTACAGCGCATCGTTGTCCAGCGCCGCGTAGCGCAGCTTGTCGCAGGCGTCGGCAGCGTTGGAAATCAGCTCGCGTAGAAATATCTCCCGGTTGGAATAGAGGGAGTGAATCATCAGGTGCAGCAGCTGCTTGACCTCGGTCTGGAAGCCTAGCGTTTCCTCGTGAGCGATAGTGGACATGGATCGGTTACCTCATGGCTTGAACCAGCGGCGACGCCGCCATGGCGTCGCACGTGTAGAACTGTTCTGCGATATGGGGCCCGAGGGGGAAATTTCAAGCGCCGGGGTCTTCCGGGACACCGAGGACGAAGTGCAGGCGCGCCGTGGCCACGGGTTCCTCCTCGCACTCCTGCCACGCCTTTACCTGAACGTTGGCCATGCGACGGCCTTCCCGCAGCAGGCGACAGCGGGCATGGGTGGGTATCACGCGGGCAGCGCGCAGATAGTCAATGGAGAAGTCGACGATGCGCGGCAACCGGGGGGTCCGCGTCGCGAGCATCAGGTCGAGGGTTCCCGCCGTCTCCATGAAGGCGGCCACGACTCCGCCGTGAATGGCCGGCAGCAGGATATTACCGACATTGTGCGCGTGGGGTTCGAGATGAAAGACCATGCCGTCCCCCTCGGCGTCAGGCGATGCCGATACGCCGATGAAGCGGGCATAGGGCACCCGCGCCAGCCAGGCGGCCACATCACCCTCGGCCCGGGTCTTCTCCAGCCAGGCCGCATCGTGAAAGTCGTCAAGCATGGTCGTTCGCTCCGTCATTCACTTCGCCGAACAGCGCCTCAACAAAGCCCGGCGGCGTATTGCGCGGCCCCAGGCGCATGAAGTTGCCGATGCCACGAGCAATCGGACGCTCGGGCTCCTGCCAGAGCATACCTTCGGTGAAGACCACCGACTCGGTCACCGACAGCACGCGGGCCCTGGCCATGATGGGCTTGCCAGCCACCGCCGGCCGGTAATGATCGACCCGCAGGTCCAGGGTAGGGCAGACCTCCGGCGAGGGCAGGCCACAGAGTACGGCGGAGCCACAGACGGTATCCAGCAGCATGGTGAGGACGCCGCCATGCACCAGCCCCCGGGTGGTATCGCCAAGCAGCTCGTCGCGCCAGGGAAGTCGCATCGTCACTTCCGGAGGAACCACGCCGATCACCTCGAGCCCCAACTCCCGGGTATGCGGAATCACGTTGACGAAGCGGGACAGAGCGGTTCGCCACGCCTCGGGGCCAGGACCGACGGCCTCGGCATTTTGTTCATCTTGACTCACATCCACACCCCCGAAACCACCCAACAAGCGTTTGATCGAAACTTGCTTAGCCTAGCCTTCGGGCTGCGTCCGCACAAGCGGCCGGGCGTTAAACGCTACCTACCATTACTCTGTAAAACGTCACCCAACCACTGCTCAAATATGCTCCAATGGGCGACGATACAGAGGTTCCGACTTCAGCCTTCCGGAGGCCGACACCATGCGCCATCGACACCCGGTTATCCGCGCCGCCGCCTGGCTCGCGGCGGCAGTCATCAGCCTGCCACTCATTGCCCATGCCCAGCCCAGTGACAGCGCTCTGCGCGAGGCGCTGGAGGCAGCACGCAACCAGCAATGGGACAAGATTGACGACAGCGCGATCGATGGTCATGTGCTCTCCGGCTACGTGGAGTACCACCGTCTGCGCCATCAATTGCCCCAGGCCGAGCCCAGCCAGGTACTGGCTTACATCGAGCGCCACAAGGACGCTCCCCTGGCCGAGTGGATGCGCGGCCAGGCCATCAGCCGCTACGGCAGTGCCGGCCGCTACGGTGCCGTCCTTGCCGTCGCCGATGGTGAACCCACGGGGGCCGAGCGGCAGTGCCACTACTACACGGCGCTACTGGGCAGCAACCCGCAGGCCGCCGCAGAGGGAGGCCGGAAACTCTGGCACGTGGGCCGCTCACAGCCGTCGGCCTGCGATTCCCTGTTCCGTCACCTGCGGGAAAAGGGGGAGATCAGCGAAGTCGATATCTGGGAGCGCAAGATGTTGGCCTGGCAGCAGGGCGAAAACGGCCTTGCCAGCTACCTGGGTCGTCAGCTCGGCAGTCGCTGGCAGGAAGCCCGGGACGCCAAGGCCCGACTGCAAGGTGACTATTCCGCCATCACCCGTGTGCCCAACTGTATCGGCCCCGAGTGTCGCGGCAGCGGAGCGCTGTTTGCCGCCGCCATGCACGGCTTCACCCGCGCCGATACCGAAGCCGCCATGGAGGCATGGCGTAAGGTCGCCCCTCACCTGACCTTCGATGGCCAACATCGCCACACCATCGAGGAGGACCTGGCCTTCTACTCCCTGGTGCGCAACATCGACAACAACCGGGGCTGGGTGGACGATATCCTGCCCCGCGTCGGCACCGCGCGGGTACTCGAGCTGCGTGTGCGCCATGCGCTGACCAGCCGGGACTGGACCGGCGCGCTGCGCTGGATCGAGGCGATGCCCGACGAAACACGCGACAATAGCCGTTGGCAATACTGGAAGGCGCGGGCCCACGAACAGCTGGGCGACTCGGAGCGCGCCCAGGTCGCCTATGCTCGTGCCGCCGATGGTCGAAACTTCTTTGCCTTCGCCGCCTCGGACCGTCTCAATCGCCCCTATTCCCTGAACCTGGAGCGCAATGGCTTCGACGAGGCGTATCGCCAGGAAGTCGCCCAGTGGCCGGCCGTGCAGCGTACGGAGGCCCTGCTGCGCATCGGCGAGGACGGCCTGGCCAACAGCGAATGGCTGAACGCGGTGGCCATCGGAACGTCCCGGGAGGCGCGGGCCCTAGCCGACTACGCCGCGCGCCGCGGCTGGCATGCCCGCCTGGTACAGACCACCATCACCGGCCAGATGTGGGACGCGCTGGACTGGCGATTCCCGGAAGCCTATCGAGAACACTTTCTGCGCTGGGGCAACAACACCGGCGTCGACCCCTACCTGCTGATGGGCATTGCGCGACGTGAAAGCGCCTACAACCCGACGGCGCTCTCCCCCGCCGGCGCCCGCGGCTGATGCAGATCATGCCCGGTACCGCCACCCAGCTCAGCCGCCAGCTCGGCATCAGCGACCCTGGCCCGTATGGCGTGCTCGACCCGGAGCTGAATATTCGCCTGGGCAGTACCTATATTCGCGATATGACCAACCGCTATCGGGGCAATCGCCTGGCGGCGGCGGCGGCCTACAATGCCGGCCCCGGCCGGGTCGACCGCTGGCTGCGCGACTCGCCGGAGGAGTTCGATCTATTCGTGGAGAGTATTCCCTTCCGCGAGACACGCGACTATGTCCAGGCGGTACTCGCCTACCGGGTCATTTTCGAGAGCCTGGCCAACGGTGGCAGCACCGAAGGCGTCTCGATGCTGAGTTCGGCGGAAACCACGGTCCGTTACGACGGCTCGCTGCTGGCCCGCAACTAGGCTTTGTCTGAAAAGTCGGCGAGCGAAGGCCAGGGCTAGGCCCGTTCCCGACGGGCCCGCGCACTTCCCACATCCCTGTGGGTCGCAAGGCAAAAATCGGCGACAAATCGGCAGGAAAGCCGATTTGGGCAGCTCCGCTGCTCGAAGAGCGAGCGACATGGATGTTGCGAGTCCAAAGACGGAGTTTACGGGGTGTAAATAAGTACTTTGAGCCGATTTTTAACGCAGTATGGTCGAGCGCAGCCAGTTTTCGGACAGAGCCTAGGAGCCTGTCGGACTTGACGCTGATCTGCTGGCAGGACATCCAGGGCCCCTGCTACAACCGGGGGCCCTGGCGTTTCCGACCGCTCAGACGGGCTGACGCTCCAGCGCCAGCTTGATCCCCAACCCGACCAGCACCGCACCGGTGGCGCCATTCAAGACGCGGGCAAATAGGCGGCTTCCCAGCCAGCGCCCCGCACTGCCTACCGTCACGACGATGCCGATCTGCCACAGGTTGGCGATGATGAAATGGACCCCGGCCAACCACAGCGACTTGATCAGTGCCGGGTCGGTCGGGGCGATGAACTGGGGCAGAAAAGCCATGTAGAACACGACGGTCTTGGGGTTTAGCACATTGGATAGCAGCCCTTCCCGCAGAGGCCGCCATACCGGCCGTGCCTCACGCTCTCCCAATACCCCAGCTACCGGCAGGCCCTGACCACGCCGCGCCGCCCATAGGCTCGCGAGGCCCAGCCAGACCAGATAGCCGGCACCCGCCAGCTTGAGCAGGCCGAAGGCCCAAGCCGACTGCAGCAGGATCAGTGAAATCCCCAGCGCCGAGACAGCGGCATGAACGAACAGGCCACAGCAGATCGCCACGCTGGTCAGCACCCCATCGCGCACACCGCCCCGGGCCGTGTTGCGGATCACCAGCAAGGTATCCACCCCGGGGCTGAGGGTCAGCAGGGTAATGGCAACCAGAAATGGCCAGAACTGCGCATCCCACAACATGTATCGAGCACTCCCTGCCGACGCATTGACCCAGGATCGGGCAAAGGGGCAATTCTACGCCAAGGACGCGTCATCTCACACGTTGTTGACCAAACGGAGTGGCAGGCTTGCCCCATGGCCCCGTGCCCATGCTGTCGATATGGCATAGTTCAGGCGCGCGATTCGCTGGACGCTCCGATTTTTTCTATCTAAAGTTGTTTGGGCGGGCATGGTGGTTCGCCACTCATGCAATAACCGTTGCGTTGGACAGCAAGTGGGAAGTCGTTAGTTGTATGTCGATCTGTCGATACACCCGAAGCGCACTTTTCTCGCCTTGCCCACGCACTTCGGGCCTTCGGCACTGCCGAGTGCCCGGCACGATCAATCAGTAAGCAAGGAAATCGACAATGGCAACTGGCACTGTCAAGTGGTTCAACGATACCAAGGGCTATGGCTTCATCTCTCCGGACGACGGTGGTGACGATCTGTTTGCCCACTTCTCCGAGATTCAGGCTGACGGCTTCAAGACCCTGCAGGATGGCCAAAAGGTCACCTTCGAAGTCACTCAGGGGAAGAAGGGCCTTCAGGCCTCCAACATCAAGCTCGCCGACTGAGGTACTGCTTCGGCAGGCGTAGAAGCTTGGCCTCTGCTTGAGGCCAGGCCCCCAGACGAAAGGCCCACCTGACGGTGGGCCTTTTTCATGGCACGACGGAGCCTGGCTACTCAATCCTCGATGTCGAACTGTGGCGCCTCACTCTGCGGATCGCGCCGCTCGGCCTCTTCGAACTGCTCGTCGAGCTGACGCCGGGCCTCCTCGAAGCGCCGCTCGGTGTCCTCAAGCATGGCGTCGATATCCGACTGCGTCGTCTCGCCACGCCGCTCCGCCTCCTCGTCGATGGCTGAAGGCGTATCACCCGTATCGTCCTGCATGGGTTCGAACGTCGAGCGGAAATCTGTGGTGTCGTCCATGGGCTCCAACACCGGCGAATCCCGCTCGACTTCTTCATACTGTTCCTCGATACGCCGCTGCGCCTCTTCGAAGCGCCGTTCGGTATCCTCCAGGATGGCATCGATATCAGCGCTGGTGGGTTCACCCGGCAGGGCGCCCCCTTCGTCCAGGGTGGCAGCCGGTGACTCGCCCAGCGTATCGACATCCGCTTCGATCTCGTCGCCCGGCTCCATGGGGGCAGCGTCTTCGGGTACCGCCTCCTCCTCTGTCACGGGCGCATCCTCGGGCAAAGCGTCCGTATCGTCGGGCATGATGTCTTCCGGCGCCTCCTCCGCGGGAATTTCCGTCTCCTCGACTTCGGGTGCCCCGGCCTCGTCTTCCGTATCACCACAGCCGGCCACGCCCAACGCAAGGGTCAGTCCAACTGCGGCAAGTTTCCAGGGAGTCTTTGCCATTCAAGTATCTCCAGTCAATATGAGGCCGTCAGGGTTAAAGAGGCTCATTGCAGCAAAGCCCTGACGTCCCTGCAAGTCGACAGCAACTGCTGTGTGCTAGGGAATTGGACAGCACATCGGCAAAACGATCCCTTCCGAGGAAAGCGCAGTGCATCAATCGGCGGCCGTGGCCGGCAGGGGGCAGCCCATGGACCAGGCGACTGCGCGCAGCATCTCGGCTTCGCCCGGAGCAATGTGACCGTCATGGCACACGCAGCGCGCCATGGCATCCAGCAGCAGGACCTTGTCGTCATCCCTCAGCTGCAGCAGCTGCTCCATTGCCTGATCCAGCTCCGTCGGGGCCGCCAGCCGGTCCATGTAAGCCGGCGTGATCGGCAATGTCTGCAGGGCGGACTGGAAGGCATCCCTGGCCTCCGCCTCGTCCACGTCCCCCGCCCTGGCCAGGCTCGACAGCAAGCATGCAACGGCGGCATCCTGCTCAGCCAGGTGGCGATGACGGTGACGGCGGTGGCGCGGCCCTTCGCTGCCCACGAGCACAAGGCGGTGCAGCGCCCACTGCAGGGCACCCGGCTGGGCCTCCTCGGCCATTAGCCGGGCGAGACAGGCGCGGAAGCCGGCGAACTGAGCGGTGGTCAGCTGGCGCAGCACCGGCAGTGCCAGTTCGATCAGCGCCAGCCGCTGGTCAGGTGTCATGGCTGCCAGCGGAGGTGCCAGGCCGGTCCAGCTCCACCAGTACCTCGGGAAGCGCCTGGTCCACCAGCGCCTGACGCTGGCGCTGGGCGGCTGGATGGATCAACGCCCATCAAGATGCCGTAGACCAACGCC
>NZ_AZQX01000216.1:0-9341 GCF_000568385.1 Halomonas sp. BC04 | reverse complement strand
GCTTCCTGCAGCGACTCGACCAGTCGCTGGTCGCCTCCGTCCTCGAGGGTCAGGCCCAGCTTGGCGCGCATCACGGCCAGCCATTCGGCCTCGTACTGCGCCGGGTAGGCCTGTATCAGCTCGGTGGCCCGCTCCACCGCCCGCTCCTCGTCGCTGTCGATCAGCGGCAGCAGGGTCTCGGCCAACCGCGCCAGGTTCCACTGGGCAATCCAGGGCTGGTTGGAATAGGCGTAACGCCCACCCTCGTCGATGGAGCTGAACACCGTACCGGGATCGTAAGTTTCCATGAAGGCGCAGGGACCGTAGTCGATGGTCTCCCCCGACACGGTGGTGTTGTCCGTGTTCATGACGCCATGGATGAAACCCACACCCATCCAACGCGCCACCAGCGCCGCCTGACGGGCCTGGATCGCCTCGACCAGCGCCAGGTAGCGCTCATTGCCGGACAGCTTGCCAAGCTCGGGATAGTGTCGCGACACCACATGGTCGGCCAGCTGACGCACGGCATCGGTATCGCCGCGGGCGGCAAAGTACTGGAAGGTGCCGACCCGGATATGGCTGGCTGCCACACGAGTCAGGATGGCACCTGGCTCGGGAATGCCACGGACCACCCGTTCGCCGGTGGTCACCGCCGCCAGGGCCCGGGTAGTGGGGATGCCCATGGCGTGCATGGCCTCGCTGACCAGGTACTCCCTCAGCACCGGCCCCAGCGGCGCACGACCACCCCCCTCGGGAGAACGGCGTACAACCGGCCCCCTTGAGCTGGATATCTCGCAGCCGACCCTCCCGGTCTGTCACCTCACCCAGCAGCACGGCACGGCCATCCCCCAGCCGGGGAACGAAACCGCCGAACTGGTGCCCGGCATAGGCCTGGGCCAAGGGCTCGGCACCCGGTGGTACCACGTTGCCGGAAAACCACACGGCGGCCTCTTCCCCATCGAACGACTCCAGGTCGAAGCCCAGCTCCCGGGCAAGGGGTCGGTTGAAGGCCACCAGCCGGGGCGACGTCACGGGCACGGGATCGAAGGGCGCGAAGAAACGTTCGGGCAAACGGGAGTAACGAAGGGTGAACGGGGGAAACATGGCGGCTCCGAATGGCAACTGGGCACGTGAAGATGGGGTTCACCTTGGTGTGACAAGGCTCCCCGGGCAACATTCCCTGCGGTCAGGCGGCACTGGATGCCACAGGGCAAAGCAAGGCCTACGCTGGACCGGAGGTCGAAGCAGCGACACCCCTGGCAGCCTTGGGCTCCTCCACGCAGGCGGCGAAGCGCATCTGGCTGCCCGTGCCGCCAGCAGGTGGGCCCGCATCACCGATGCCGCCCACTCGCCATCCCCGGCGGCCAGGGCACGCAGCAGTTCACGATGATGGTGCATGCTGCCAGCCAGCTCCTCCCGGGTATAGTGGTGATAGCTGCGACGCGAGACCGGCACCTGGACGATGGTTTCCAGCAGGCGCTGAAGACGCGGGCTGCCCGCCGCCGCCATGAGCAGGGCATGGTAGTCATCGTTGAGGATGGCGATCTCTTCGATGGCACCCTCACCCTCGTCTCGACACAGCGCTTCCATCCGCCCAGCCAGCGACTCGAGCTTGTCCAGCTGGCCAGGTTCGATGCGTGAGGCCGCGCGCCGCGCCACCTGGGGCTCGAGCAGGACCTTAGCTCGAACACCTCCTCCACGTCACGCTGGGTCCAGGAAACCACCTGGGCACCGTGATGGGGAATGGCCTCTACCCAGCCATCCGACACCAGTCGCCTCAGGGCTTCACGAATCGGCGTTCGGCTGAGCTCCAGCTCCTGGCCGATGGCCGCTTCACGCACATAACTACCAGCAGGGTATTGCCCGTCGAGGATCCGTTTCCGGATGATCTGATAGACGCGGTCGGCAGCAGTCATTGATTGGCTCCTTGCAGTGAGAGTCCGGCCCGGGGCGCCTTGCCGACCCGGCTTCCTGCCGGGTGTCGACCAAGGTCGCAATGCAAATCGTGCACAACTATTTGCATGAGAAGCACTGTAGGCCTACATTTGGCGGAAATCGAGCCGAATTGCATACAATTACAGTGTGGACTAGCGTCTGACAAGGAAGTGATGGCATGAGCCTGACCCCGCCACAACTCGCCGATATCCGCTGCCTGGCCTTCGATGTCTTCGGCACCGTGGTCGACTGGCGCAGCAGCGTGATCCATGAAGGGGAGTCCCTGGGACGAGCCCGTGGCCTGGATGTCGACTGGGCCGCCTTTGCCGATGCCTGGCGTGCCGGCTATGCCCCTTCGATGAACCGGGTTCGCCAGGGACGCCTCTCCTGGACCTCCCTGGACCAGCTGCACCGCATGACGCTCGATCGCCTGCTCGACGATTTCGGCGTTACCGGGCTGTCGGAAGCCGACAAGGCCAATTTCAATCGCGCCTGGCACCGGCTCAAGCCCTGGCCGGATGCCGTGGGCGGCATGCACCGTCTGCGCGAGCGATTCATCCTGACCCCGCTCTCCAACGGCAACATGTCGCTGCTGGTCAATATGGCCAAGCAGGCCGGCCTGCCGTGGGACTGCGTCCTCTCGGCCGAACTGGCCCGACACTACAAGCGCGACCCCGAAGTCTACCGCATGGCAGCCCGGCTGCTGGACCTCAGCCCCCAACAGATCATGATGGTGGCCGCCCACCAGGACGACCTCAAGGCTGCACACAGCGAGGGGCTGCGCACCGCCTTCGTGATGCGGCCGCTGGAGTTCGGGCCGCATGCCAGGCCCGACCTGACCATCGACCCGAGCTTCGACTACGTGGCCAACGATTTTCACGACCTCGCCGACCAGTTGCTGAGCCGCTCGGGAACGCGCCAATCGCTGGCCATGTCATAGGCGTCAGACCACCAGCGGCGTTACAAAGAAAGCGATGAGGAATGCCGTCGCCAGCCGCATCGTGATCCCCAGCACGGCGGCCCCCATCGCCTCACGCTCGCTCAAGTCCGAACTTTCCGCCCAGACCACCGGTACCTGGCCGAATACCGCCGACAGGGGCAGGCCCGACGAGGCCAGGACGAAGGAGCCGACCACCAGGGAGGGATCGATCTCCCCCGCCATCGCCTGGAGCTGGCCCATGGCTAGGGTCGGGCTGACCAGTATCGACAGTACGCCGGTTTCCGGATGAATGTTCAAGAACAGCATGACGCTGCCCAGCGACGATTCGATCGCCGCCCAGATGCCGATGTAATCCAGCACGCCGATCACCGCGAACACCAGGGCCACCGCTGGAATCAGGATCAACAGCAGCAGTTCCACCCCCTCCCGAGCGGCGCTGAACATCGTCGGCAGGAAATCGCGCTCCGGGGTGAAGGTCGGCAGGTTGCCGATCTCGACCCGCTTGACGTCGCGGTAGAGCAGCTTGGACAACAGCAGCGGCGAGACAATCAGCGGCATGAAGACTGCCAGCAGCACCACGACAAAGACATTCACGCCGGCAAAGGTCAGCGCCATCATCCCCAGCATGAACGTGGAGAAGGATTGCTGCGACTGCACCATGGTGGCAATGGCCAGCTTCTGTTCATCCTTGGTGGCACCAGCCCGCTTCAGGATAGGCCCCGAGATCTTCCCGGCCGCGTTGATGTCGCCGAATATGTTGTAGACGCTGGGAATGATGACGGCGGGGTTCACCCCTATCAGCTTCATGGCGGGCACGAAGATACGCACCAGCGCGTCGGTGAAGCCCAGCCTTTCCAGCAGCCGTCCGATAATGACGCTGACGATGATGGCTGTACCCACCACCCCGGTCAGGAATACATCGACGACCACCGGCTGAACCGACTCCATGATCGAGTTGAACAGGCCCGACAGGCTCGTCGGCGAGAACATCAGCAGCAGCAGGCAGATACCGAGCAGCACGATGCCGACCACCTCGATCTTCTTCCATGCTCGCTTGCTGTCGGGTAGCTTTTCTTTCTTCGAGTCTGGGGTAGTAACGGAAGTCTTCATGGCAAGTCTCTTGTTATTGAACCGCTTGTGAAAAACGGAATAGTCACACGTTGCTCATGGCATTCTTGCCAAGCAAGTGCTGGGCCGACATCTCTTTCGCATAGGTCTGCAGGGAGGTATTTCCCACCATCTTCACTGGGGTAGAGGTAACCCGATCCCGGAACAGCACGACTTCCACCCCGTCGAGCAACTCATCAAGGGCGTAGGCCAGGGGCAGACCATTCTCCAGAATCTCCATGACATGACAGTTTCCCACAATGAAATTCAGGCCCAGCTCCTCGGCGGTCTCGAGCAGCTCATGTCCGGCATAGACGCGGCTTATGGAGGCAACCACGGTATCGGTATCGGGATTCTCCTCCACCGCCTGCCGCAGGTTATCGGGTGAGAAACCGGTATGCGGAAAGATGTGCAGGATATTCTCGACCCGACTTTCGCGTGACCCGAGATGGATGAACCCACTGGTCTCGACGCTGGTCTCCCGGATCGCCTCGATGCCTCTAACGAGACGCTCTTCCGCCAGCAGTGCCCGATCCTGGTCGAGCGCCATGTAGCGCCCCAGCCGGTCGAGAATGTCGCCAAGGGTGTTGACCTCGGGAAGCGCCCTACCGACGAACATGATGTTGCCGTGGACACCACCGTACGCGATGCTTCCCTTGACCACCTTGTGACCGTGCAGGAAGGGTATGCCCGGATGCAGGCCATGGAAGGCTTCGTGACACTCAAGCCCGGCCACGTCGTAGAGGTCCAGGTAGTTCTTCAGGGTCACCCCACCGCAGCTGGCAGCATCCGCAATGGGATGATGCGCCACCACGGCATCCACCCCGGTGGCCCCGGCCAGTTCGATGACAAGCTCGGTCATGGTCATGCAGACAGCCACCTTGCGGATCGCCTTGTTCGGATCGCCATAGATCAGGCCGGGAATCTCCAGTACAGACTTCCCGTGAATCCCTGATGACTTGAGGATCACGAACGGGTGATCGCCACGCTCCACCTCTGCCATGGACGACACCGTCCTTCCCCCGGTGATCACGCTCAGTGCGTTAACGATATCAGCTACGTTAGCCATAATTTTCCTCCTCTCATAACGAAAAAAACCGCCAGCACAACCCGGAGGCACTTGCCTCGGGCTGGGCTGACGGTCATTGAGCACTCACCGCTTCAGGGCGAGTTCACATCACCAGTCAACGATCTCTCGTCGAAGATTTACGGGCTATTCTCTGTCGCACTCAGGCTCTCAGAGGTAGTCGCGTACATCCTTTTCCATCACCACCACGGTAGCGGAAAGCTCGGCTTCGGCGTCGTAATCCTTGAAGATCGTCATCACGTCGAAACCGTATTTCTCTACCAGAAGCTGTTTGAATTCGTTCTTGAACCCCTTGATCAGATAGTGATCGGCCAGCTCACTGACATTGCTGTTGAGTGCACTCAGATAGGCCAGGGAGGGCACGCGCTTGTGCAGGGCAATGATGATCAGCTTGTCGCCAACGACATCGACCTTCTGGCGCACCACGCCAATGCCGAAGATGCGACTGTTGACGTCGTTGTAGTCCTTGATCAGGCCTTGCTTGAACTCTCCCAAGGATGGCATATCCAGGGCAACCTCGGTGCGTCTTGTCGATGTGTTACCAGTGGCTCGGGCCCAGAGCACGCCGGCCCCGAACCTTGGTATACCATGTGCATATGGAGTTGAGACTAGGCAAGTAGAAAATATCTGTCAACCGGAAAAATCGATTATTTTCCGAGTCTACTGAAAAGCCAGCAACAACAATGATCGTAAACCACTACGATCAGACCTGCAGAGAGTCGGCTTCGATAGGAACAAGGATTGCCGATCACCGCCGAGCTGCTGGCGCGCCTGCCCAATCTCAAGGCGACCAGCCAGACCGGTGGCACCGCCCGGGCGCCAGGGCACCCGGGCGGTGCAGAACCCTCCGCTCTAGAACAACAAGGATGGCGGCAGCGTCATGCCGATCATCTTGATGAACAGCAGCCATACCGCGGCTCCCATCAGTGGCGGCACGATCAGCAACCCCTTCAGGCTGAGGTTGGGGGCCAGCACCGCGATCAGCACGGCATTGAACGCCACGGTGGAAACGATCAGCCCCAGGTTGAGCACCAGCCAGAAGTAGATGATGGCACCACCCAGCATCAGGCCCGAAGAGAGGCCGATGGCGACCAGATCCTGGTCCTTGGCACCCGGCCGCTCGAGAGCCGACTCTCGTTTACGCAGGGTGAAGAACCCCAGCATGGCCAGCACCCAGAGCCCCGAGCCGATCAGGAAGTAATAGGCCGTCTGCGGCATGATATAGGACGGCACCAGGGGCGCCGGCCGCCAGGCCCCGTACTGGATGTGGATCAGGCCCGCGATACCGAGCGAAAGCATGACCGCCGCCGAGAGCAACTCTTTCACGATTGTGCGATTCATTTCTTGGCCCTCAAGGCAAAGGTGAACAGCAGGATCAGTGCGAAGGCCGCAACGTAGAAACCGATGGCAATGGGGCTCTTGATCAGCACTGCCCAGTCACCGCCGCCCATGATCATCGACTGACGCAGCGCCCGCTCGGCTCCCGGCCCGATGATGAAACCGAGCACCAGCGGCGCCAGCGGAAAGCTCATCAGCCGCAGGGTCACGCCCAGCGCCCCGGCGAAGAGCAGCACCCACACATCCACCACCGAGTTGTTGGCCGCGTAGGTGCCGACAATGGCCAGGATGAACACCCCGGGGATCATGAAGCCCGGCTGAATCATGGCGATTCGCGAATAGTAGGGCAGCAGAACCTTGCCCAGCACCAGGTTCACCAGGTTGGCAAAGATCAGCGTCAGGAACAGCGCGTAGATGATCTCGGTGTTGTCGGTGAGCAGGCTTGGCCCCGGCGTCATGCCCATCAGGATGAAGGCCGCGCCGAACAGTGCCGCCGTGGCGCTGCCGGGAATGCCGAAGGCGAACAGCGGAATGAAGGTTGAGCCCGCCGTGGCACTGTTGCCGGACTCGGCACTGGCGATCCCCTCCAGCGACCCCTTGCCGAAATCCTCGGGTTTACGCGAGAAACGCTGGGCCAGGCCGTAACTCATGAAGGCCGCCAGCGACTGCCCCGCCCCCGGTAGCGCGCCGATGAAGGTACCCACCGCCGCACCGATGTAGGTGGCCTTGAGGGTAAACTTGAATTCAGCCAGGTGAGCTTGTCCTTGCTGATGTCATAGCCCTGAAGCAGGCTCGCCTGCTCGGCGACGTCGTCCATCAGCTTGTCGACCTTGCGTCGCCATAGCTTCGAACCCTGCACCACCACCTCGGAAATGGCAAAGATGCCGATGAGCACCGGGATCAGGCTCAGGCCACCGGAAAGTCCCGGCATGCCGAAGGTGAGCCGCGTCGCCCGGTGATGGGGTCCCGGCCGATCATGGCCAGCAGGATACCGATGGCGGCCACCGCCAGGCCCTTGGCCACCATGCCCTGGCTCAGGGCGGCGATCAGGATCAACGAGAAGGCGTACAGGGCGAAGAACTCGATCGGCCCGAAGGTCAGCGCCACCGCCGCCAGCGGTACGGCGATGAAGATCAGCACCAGGTCGCTGGTGGTATCGCCGATCACCGAGGAGTAGAGCGCGGTGTGCAGCGCCTTGCTCGGCTTGCCCTTGAGCTTGGCCTGGTAGCCGTCGATGCTGGTAGCCGCCGCACCCGGCGTCCCGGGGACGCCGAAGGAGATCGCCGCGATCGAACCGCCGAACAGCCCACCCTTGTAGATACCCACCAGCAAGCCCATCGCCATGGCCGGCTCGAGAAAGAAGACGAAGGGCAGCAACAGGGCGATGGCCATATCGCCCGACAGGCCCGGGATGGCGCCCAGGGTAATGCCAAGCAGCACCCCGAGCATCACGTACATCAAGACATAGGGATGAAAGGCCAGTGCACTGGCCTCAACAAGAAGATCAAGCATCAGCGCTCTCCGGCGAGGCTGGAAGGGTCACGACAAGACGGCCGGAGCCGAGTGGCTCGGCTCCGGGCTTCCAGGGTGGGTGTCAGTCCTGGTTTATCGCAGCGAGGACATCCCTGACCCGCTGGGTAGTGTCGCGATAGATCGCCTGGGCGCTTTCCAGACCCTGCACGTTGTCCAGTCCAGCAGAGGCCTGGGTGGACATGGTTTGCGCGGTATCGGTCTCGAGGCCCTGCATGATGCACTCGGAAAGCTCCTGCTGGATCGACTCCGGCACGGAGGAGAAGGCGTAGACCAGCAGCGGTGCCTCGAAGGAGACGTCATACCCGGCCTCACGGAAGGTGGGCACGTCCGGCAGCACGTCGGAACGCTCGTCGGCAAAGACGCCGATGGCGGTGACCTCGCCGGAATTGACGTTGGAGACGATGGAGGGGGGCAGCGTCATGCCCAGGTCGATATGGCCACCCAGGATCATGGTACGGGTCTCGCCGCCGCCGGTCGTCGGCAGGTGAACGTTCTGGATGCCGGTTTCCTGCTCGAGCATCACCAGCGGCAGGTGCACCAGGCTCAGCGGATCGGCATGGCCAAAGACCAGGCTGTTCGGCTCGGCCTCGGCCAGCTCGATCCAGTCCTCGATGCTCTGGATATCGTGGTCGGCCTTGACGTAGACGGTGGGCTTCCAGTCGGTCAGGTGAACGATGGGCACCCAGTCCTCGACTTCCCAAGGGGTGTCCTCGGTCAGCGTCTGGGTGATGGTGGCGGAATAATCGGCCATCAGGATGGTATGGCCGTTGGGCTCGGCATCGGCCACGAACTGCAGCCCTTCCATGCCCCCTGCACCCGGCATGCTGACCACGTCGATACGGCTGCCGCAGTGTTCTGCGGCGTTGGCCGCGATGATGCGAGCGGTGATATCCGTACTGCCGCCTGCACCATAGGGCATGACGATACGAATCGGGTCGCTGCCCAGGCTTTCCCCATTGGAGGCAAGCGCAGTACCGGCAGACAGGGTCAGCATCGCGGCACTGACCGCGACGGCGGTTGTTGACAGTTTGAAGGTCATATCGAACTCCATATTCTTGTACATTATTTGTTTATTGCAAGGCGAACACTCCCGCTCCTGATCAGCGACAGCCCTCTCCCTTTAAACCCTAGGCCTCCTGCCCCATCGCTTCTTGTTAATTCCGAGGATTGTCTTGCTCATTTCCCGGTAATTCCACGCAACACGGAAAAAGCTATACCCATATCCTCGCCTGTACAAGAATTTCTTGCCGATCAGCGTCCGATGCTTTGCAGCCCAGCCAGCCTGGTGCAACATGACTGACTCGCCAGAAAAATGGCCAAGGGAGACAACCTCAAATGAGCCGGAACCTCTTCGAGACCTTCGCCGCCCGCATGCAGGATCGCGGCGATGCCGATTTCATCACCACCCGTGACGGCCGCCGC
>NZ_AZQX01000215.1:0-14366 GCF_000568385.1 Halomonas sp. BC04 | reverse complement strand
GGGGGCAATGATCCGCTTCGCCCCCTGGCCCCGCCGCTGGCCCAGACCGGCGGCGCCCAGCAGGACGTCGAGATAACCACTGTCGAAGACCTGGGCACACTGGAGGCCGCCCTGCTGCGCAACGCCGAACAGGCCATGCCCACCTTCGTCCACTTCACTGCCGACTGGTGTATCTCCTGCAAGCAGATGGAGCGCCAGGTCTACCCCGCGCCTCAGGTGGCCGAGCCATTGTCGCAGTTCGCCCGCATCAACGTCGACGTGACCCGCAGCGGCGAGTCGTCCCGCGAATTGCTGGACCACTTTGGCCTGTTCGGCCCACCCAGCTTGATGTTCTTCGATCAGGGTGAAGAGATTCGTGAGGCTCGCATCCAGGGTGAGGTACGCGCCAACGATTTTGCCTCCCACCTGGAGAGCGTCCTCGACTGGCTTGGGCAGCGCAGCTGAACAGCTCTCGCTTCTCTCCTGGCACGACCGTAGCGCAGCTCCCAACGGGGGTGGCGAACACCGTTCCCTCTCGCTGGACATCGCTCGCGATTTTAGGCACACTCCGCCAACAACACTTATCAAGGCCGATAGCGTCGGCAATATTCAACATCTTGCCGGGATCTATCGAAAGTTGGCCTGGGTTAACAGCGCCTCGGCCACCTGTCACCTACTCACCGATCGAGACAGAGTCATGGACATCCGCAAGGTCAAGAAGCTGATCGAGCTGCTCGAAGAATCCAATATCAGCGAAATCGAGATTCAGGAAGGCGAAGAGTCTGTCCGCATCAGCCGTCATCCCAATGGCGTGAGCTGGCCGCAGCCCCACATGCCCCCCCAATACGGTGCGCCACAGCCAGCGCCGGCCGCCACATCACCGTCACCGGAGCCGGCTGCCGAGACGGCAACCCCGTATCAGGGTCACGCCTTGACCTCACCCATGGTCGGCACCTTCTACCGCAGCCCGGCGCCGGGGTCCAAGCCCTTCGTGGAGCTCGGCTCCAGCGTCAAGAAAGGCGAGACCGTTTGTATCGTCGAAGCCATGAAGATGATGAACCAGATCGAAGCCGATCGTGACGGCGTGATCGAGGCGATTCTGGTCGAGGATGGCGAGCCCGTTGAATTCGACCAGCCGATGCTCGTCATCTCCTGATCTTTCACCCAGAACTGGCGGACTCCATCATGCTGGACAAGGTTCTCATCGCCAACCGCGGCGAGATCGCACTGCGTATCCTGCGTGCCTGCAAGGAGCTGGGCATCAAGACCGTAGCCGTTCACTCCAAGGCAGACCGTGAACTGATGCACGTGCGCCTGGCTGACGAGGCCGTATGCATCGGGCCGGCCTCCTCGGCGCAATCCTATCTGAACATCCCGGCGCTGATCAGTGCCGCGGAGGTCACCGACTCCAGCGCCATCCATCCTGGCTACGGCTTTCTCTCCGAGAACGCCAATTTTGCCGAGCAGGTGGAACGCTCCGGTTTCGTCTTTATCGGACCACGGGCCGAGACCATTCGCCTGATGGGCGACAAGGTCAGCGCCATCGAGGCCATGCAGATCGCCGGCGTGCCCACGGTACCGGGCTCGGATGGCCCACTGGGTGACGACGAAGGCGATATCGTTGCCATCGCTCGACGCATTGGCTACCCGGTGATCATCAAGGCCGCCGCCGGCGGTGGCGGTCGTGGCATGCGCGTCGTGCACACCGAAGCCCACCTGCTTTCCGCCGTCAACGTGACGCGGACCGAGGCGCACTCCTCCTTCGGGGACGGTACCGTCTACATGGAGAAGTTCCTCGAGAAACCGCGTCATGTCGAGGTACAGGTACTGGCCGACGGCCAGGGCAACGCCATCCACCTCTTTGACCGCGACTGTTCGCTGCAGCGACGCCACCAGAAGGTACTCGAGGAGGCGCCTGCCCCCGGCATCGACCCCGAGGCCCGTGCGCGGGTACTGGAAGCGTGTCGGCAGGCCTGCATCGAGATCAACTACCGCGGCGCCGGGACCTTCGAGTTTCTCTACGAGGATGGCGAGTTCTTTTTCATCGAGATGAATACCCGCGTCCAGGTGGAGCATCCTGTGACCGAGATGGTGACGGGGGTCGATATCGTGCGCGAGCAGCTGCGCATCGCATCGGGCTTGCCGCTGTCGATAGCCCAGGAAGACGTCAAGCTCTTCGGGCATGCCTTCGAGTGTCGCATCAACGCCGAGGATGCGCGCACCTTCATGCCCTCCCCCGGCAAGGTGACGCTCTACCACCCCCCCGGGGGCCTCGGTGTGCGCATGGACTCACATCTCTATACCGGCTATACGGTACCGCCCCACTATGACTCGCTGATCGGCAAGCTGATTACCTGGGGCGACAACCGGGAGATCGCCCTGACGCGCATGCGCAACGGGCTTGACGAGCTGCTGGTGGAAGGCATCAAGACCAACATCGATCTGCACAAGGATCTGGTACGCGACGGCTACTTCCAACAGGGTGGCGTCAATATCCATTATCTGGAGAAGAAGCTGGGCTCCTGAGTCTGAGCCCGACTTTCGATCCCTGCGGGGTGGCCATAGGCCACCCCGCCTGCGTTACGCACGGAGAACACCATGCCCTGGCTGCAGTTGAAGGCTCGCATCGCTCCGGAGCAGGCAGAACTGCTCGAGGAGCTGCTGATGGCGGAGGGAGCCACCGCAATCACCCTTCAGGATGCCCATGACGACCCCGTCTTCGAGCCCGAACGGGGGACCACCCCGCTGTGGGACGAGACCGTGCTCACCGGCCTCTACGACGACCTGGAGGGCCTGCCAGCCATGCAGGAGCGCCTCGCGGCGGCCTGGGCACAGGCCATGCCAGGCGAGCCCTGCCCGGAGATCGAGCATGAACTGCTGGCCGACCGGGACTGGGAGCGGGAGTGGATGGAGGACTTCAAGCCGCTGCGCATGGGCCAGCGCCTCTGGATCGTGCCAAGCTGGCACGAACCGCCAGACCCCGACGCGGTCAACCTGCACCTGGACCCGGGGCTCGCCTTCGGCACCGGCACCCACCCCACCACCGCACTCTGCCTCGAGTGGCTCGACGACCTGGCCCTGACGGGGGAACTGAATGAACGTGAGGTACTCGACATCGGCTGCGGCTCGGGAATCCTGGCCATCGCCGCCCTCAAGCTGGGGGCAGGTCAGGCCACAGGCACCGATATTGACCCCCAGGCACTGCAGGCCAGCCGGGACAATGCCATCCGCAACGCGATCGAGGATGATGACCTACGCCTCTGCTATCCCGAGGAACTCGCCGACACCGGCAAGGCAGCGACGTTTCCCGTCGTGATCGCCAACATCCTGGCCGGCCCGCTGATCCAACTGGCCGCGACCGTTGCCGGACATGTGGCGCCGGCCGGCCGACTGGTGCTATCGGGCATCCTCGAGAACCAGGCCGATGAGGTCATCGAAGCCTACCGGGAACAGGGCCTGGTCATGGACGAACCCGTGATTCGCGAGGGCTGGGTGTGCCTGAGCGGTCGTCGCCCGATCTGAGGGGGGAGCAACACCTATTGGTACCTTCACCACACGGCGACGGGAGCGTATGATATGCAGCCCCCCGAGCCACTAGACTGCCACATGCCCGATAGCCGCCCCCTGCCACAGATCGGCCGCCATCGCCTACCCAACCGGGCGGTCCTGGCTCCCATGGCCGGCGTGACCGACCGCCCCTTTCGACAGCTCTGCCGTCGACTCGGAGCCGGCCTCGTGGTGGGTGAGATGGTGACGTCGGACCCGTCGCTGTGGCATACCCGCAAATCTCGCCAGCGCATGGACCACCGCGGAGAGCCGGGCCCAAGGGCGGTGCAGATTGCCGGCGGCGATGCGGCAATGCTCGCCGAAGCCGCTCGACTCAACGCCGAGCGGGGGGCCGAGATCATCGACATCAACATGGGTTGCCCAGCCAAAAAGGTGTGCAACAAGGCCGCCGGCTCGGCGCTGCTGCGCGACGAAGCCCTGGTCGCCGAGATTCTCGAGGCAGTGGTTGCCGCGGTGGACGTGCCGGTGACGCTCAAGATCCGCACTGGCTGGTGTGCCGACAGCAACAACGGGCTCCGCGTGGCCCGGCTCGCCGAATCAGCCGGTATCCAGGCGCTGGCGGTCCATGGCCGACATCGCCAGCAGCGCTACAGCGGCCAGGCCGAGTACGAAACCATCGCCGACATCAAGTCAAGGGTGAATATTCCGGTATTTGCCAACGGTGATATCGACTCTGCGCAGAAGGCCGCCTTCGTTCTCGACTATACTGGAGCGGATGCGGTGATGGTCGGTCGCGGCGCCCAGGGCAACCCCTGGATTTTCCGCGAAATCGACCATTACCTTCGCCACGGACAGGCACTGCCCCCGCCCACGGAACGTGAGCGGGCCGACGTATTGCGCGATCACCTGTCGGCCCTGCACGCCTTCTACGGAGAAACGATGGGGGCGCGCATCGCGCGCAAACATCTCGGCTGGTACCTCGCATCGGACCACCGCCTCGGCGAGGGCCGACAGCGTGACCTACGCGCTGCCTTCAATGCCCTGCAGCATCCAGCCGAGCAATATGACTTCATCGACGACCTCTTTTGCCCCGGGAGCGATCCTACCGACCCCGGGACAGCGAATGGAATCAGTGCCGCATGAATCGTGAAGCCTTCAACCGGAACCCCGACCTGTCGGATATCGACATCGGTCCCTGCGCCGAAATGGCCGGCCTCGATACGCCGTCCTCGCCGGACGACTCCGCAGAGCAGCCGCTGCGAGAAGCCGTGGACTACGCCATGCGACGTTACTTCGACCACCTCGATGGTGGCACCGTAACCGACCTCTACGCCATGGTGATGGCCGAGGTCGAGGCACCGCTGATGGCTGCCGTGCTGGACTATACCCAGGGCAACCAGACACGCGCCGCGGAAATCCTCGGGCTCAACCGTGGCACGCTGCGAAAGAAGCTCAAGCAGCATGACCTGATATGAAACGACCGGCCCTCGGGCCGCCCCGACGGCAATCAGTGTTTCACCCCCTTTCCCCACCTCCAACATAGAGTCGCATCATGTCCGATATCCCTGCCTCCCGACCGATTCGCCGCGCCCTCATCAGTGTTTCCGACAAGAGTGGCATCGTCGACTTCGCCCGGGGCCTGAGTGCACAAGGGGTCGAATTGCTCTCCACCGGAGGCACCTTCCGCCTGCTTTCCGATAGCGGTATCGCCGTGACGGAAGTCTCCGAGCACACCGGCTTCCCCGAGATCATGGATGGGCGGGTCAAGACACTCCATCCCAAGATCCATGGCGGCATCCTCGGCCGCCGCGGCCAGGACGACGCGGTCATGGCCGAGCATGATATCGCGCCCATCGACATGGTGGTGGTGAATCTCTACCCCTTCGCCCAGACCGTGGCCAGGCCCGACTGCACCCTTGAGGACGCCATCGAGAACATCGACATCGGTGGCCCCACCATGGTGCGCGCCTGCGCCAAGAACCACGCCCACACCACTACCGTGGTGGATGCCGGCGACTATGATCGGCTGCTGGCGGAGATGAGCGAGCATCAGGGGGGCGTGCCTGACGCCACCCGCTTCGACCTGGCCGTGAAGGCCTTCGAGCACACCGCCGGCTACGATGCCGCCATCGCCGACTACCTGGGAAACCAGGTTCCCGGCAGCGAGGATGGCTTCCCGCGCACCTACAACCTTCAGTTCCACAAGAAGCAGTCGATGCGCTATGGCGAGAACCCGCACCAGAACGCTGCCTTCTACGTGGAAGCCGATGCCCGCGAGGCCAGTGTGGCCACCGCCACCCAACTGCAAGGCAAGGCGCTCTCCTTCAACAACGTGGCCGACACCGACGCCGCCTTCGAGTGCGTCAAGGCATTCACCGATACCGCCTGCGTGATCGTCAAGCACGCCAACCCCTGCGGCGTGGCGGTGGGCGTCAGCGCCACCGAAGCCTACGACAAGGCCTTTGCCACCGATCCCACCAGTGCCTTCGGCGGCATCATCGCCTTCAATGTGCCGCTCGACGCCGACACCGCCCGCGCCATCATCGACCGTCAGTTCGTCGAGGTGATCATTGCCCCCGGTGTCGCCGAGGATGCTCTGGCCATCGTCGCCGAGAAGCAGAACGTACGCCTGCTCGATGTCCGCAAGCACTGGCCCGGTAAGCGCGAGCACGCCCATGACTTCAAGCGCGTGACGGGAGGGCTGCTGGTCCAGGACAGGGACCTGGGCATGGTCGGGCGCGACGAATTGACCGTGGTCAGCGAACGAGTGCCCAGCGAGCAGGAGATGCGCGACCTGGCCTTTGCCTGGAAGGTGGCCAAGTACGTCAAGTCAAACGCCATCGTCTATGCCAAGGCCGGCCAGACCATCGGCGTCGGCGCCGGCCAGATGAGCCGCGTCTACTCCGCCCGGATCGCCGGCATCAAGGCCGCAGACGAAGGGCTGGCGGTACCCGGCTCGGTCATGGCAAGCGACGCCTTCTTCCCGTTCCGGGACGGTATCGATGCCGCCGCGGCCGCCGGCATCACCGCGGTCATCCAGCCCGGCGGCTCGATGCGCGACCAGGAGGTGATCGACGCCGCCAACGAGGCAGGGATTGCCATGGTGTTTACCGGCATGCGGCACTTCAAGCACTAAGCCTGCGGCGAGGAGCGGCAAGCTTCTATAGCAAACACCGCCAACCCGTCATCATAGAATAAGCCCCCATCGACCTGAACTGACCCCCAATAGCTGGACGGTTCAGTCAGGTTGATGGGGGCTTCGCTTGTTAGGCGGGACACGGGTGCCTAAAGTCGCGGCTATCCGGGCGACAAGCCTTCGCGGAGGCGCTGTGAACCCCTCCCTAGGCGCTACTTTTTCCTTCCCTGGAAAAAGACCTCCGCTACGACCTGTTGTCCCCGGCGCCGCTCATGTCCGCGGCCGCCTGCACCACCTTGCTGCCTTGCAAAACGGTACGAACGCCGCTGTTTCCTAACCAAGGTCGATACAGAGGTACTTGGTCTCCAGAAACTCCTCCAATCCCTGATGACCGCCCTCACGACCGAGCCTGACGCCTTTACCCCGCCGAAAGGCGCGGTGGGATTCGAGATAATGCCGGTGTTGATGCCGACCATGCCGTACTCCAGTGCATCGGCCACACGCCATACCCGACCCAGGTCGCGGGAATAGAAATAGGAAGCCAGTCCATACTCGGTGTCATTGGCCATCTGCACGGCATCCTCTTCATCATCGAAGGGGAAGACCGCGGCGAGCGGGCCGAAGGTTTCCTCGTGGGCCACCTTCATCCTATCCGTGGCAAAGCTGATCAGGGTAGGGGTGAAGAAGTTGCCCCCCAGCGGGTGCGGATTCCCCCCCAACAATAGTTGGGCACCATGGTCCACGGCGTCATGCACGTGCTCACTGACCTTTTCCACGGCCTTGCTATCGATCAGCGGTCCGATATTGACGCCTGCATCGGTGCCATCACCCACCTTGAGCTCGCTGTTCATGGCGACCGCCAGCTTTTCGCAGAAGGCATTGACCACACTGGACTGCACCAGGAAACGGTTGGTGCAGACACAGGTCTGGCCCGCATTGCGGAACTTGGCGGCCATGGCGCCTTCCACGGCGGCATCCAGGTCGGCATCCTCGAAGACGATGAAGGGGGCGTTGCCGCCTAGCTCCAGCGAAATCTTCTGGATGTTCTGTGATGCCTGTGCCATCAGTTGACGCCCCACTTCGGTGGAGCCGGTGAAGGTGATCTTGCGCACGCTGGGAGACTCGGTCATCGCCGCCGCAATCTCGCTGGCCCGCCCAGGCACCACATTGAACACACCGCGCGGCACCCCGGCGCGTTCGGCCAGCAACGCCAAGGCGGTGGCAGAGAACGGGGTCTGGCTGGCCGGCTTGACCACGATGGTACAGCCTGCTGCCAATGCTGCACCGGCCTTGCGAGTGATCATCGCGGCGGGGAAGTTCCACGGCGTGATCGCACCCACGACCCCCACCGCCTGCTTGGTCACCACGATGCGCTGATTGGCCTTGGCGGCGGGAATGGTTTCGCCGTAGATGCGTCGAGCCTCTTCGGCGAACCAGCGCAGGAAACTCGCCGCATAGGCAATCTCGCCGGCGGCCTCCTTGAGCGGCTTGCCCTGCTCATGGGTCATGATCATGGCCAGGTCATCCTGATGATCCAACATCAGGTCATGCCACTTCATGAGGATATCGGCCCGCTCCTGGGCAGTAAGCCCTTTCCACCCCGGGAGCGCCGCCTCGGCCGCTGCAATCGCTCGCTCCGTCTCGGCACGGCCAAGGCGCGGAACGTTGCCGAAGGACTCTCCGGTAGCGGGGTTGATCACATCGATCTGCTCGCCGCTGTCGGCGGCTACCCAGCTACCATCAATGTAGGCAAAGGGGCAGTAGAGCTGCGTTTCCTTCAAGGCTTCCATGATCGTCTCTCCCGGCCGACAAGCGGCCCTGTTGTACAAGTGTAAACGCGGCTTGGCTTGGCGCCGTCAATCCGTCGCCTCGACGCCCTGATCTGGCACCATATGCTGCTCGATCCCTTCCTGAAGCGGGGGCTCGACCATGGACGTCAGTATGGCAAGTATCAGCACCAGCGCGATGGCCATCCAGCAGAATGCCCGGCCGATATAGCGTTCGGGGTTGCGCCGGATCTGACGCAACCCCATCACGCCAAAGATGGCGGCGGCAATGTTCACCGGAGGCATGCTGCCCGCCAGGAGCAGCGCAATGATTGCCGTGACGATGGACGCCATGGCCCAGGGGGAGTAGTGGCGACGCGTCGAGGAACGGGGGGTATTGTCTCTATGCAACGAGCTTTCACTCCCTGTGAGTCCGGACAGGATCCCCTCCATGCTACGCGTTCAGCTCCCGCGCACCAACTCCGGGGCAACGGCGCGAACAAAAGCCGTGAGACTCGGGCGAATAATCAGCGTGGGCGACGGGGCTCTCTGCTCGCCGACAGCGTCACCGACACCGAATCGGCAAAACGCAGCGCATGCGGCTTGTCGATCTCGACCTGAGCGGTGAGAACGGCGTCATGGGACATGATCAAATCGAGGACTTCACGGGTCATGCGCTCCAGCAACAGAAAGCGGTTCTCCTCGACCAAGGCGATGATCGCCTTGGTGATGGTGCGATAATTCAGCGCCTGCTCAATATGGTTGAATGCCACAGCGTTGTCCGCCCGGTAGCGGATCACCGCGTTGATCAGAATATCCTGGCGATTCTGTATCTCGTCGTCCTTGATCCCGATATAGGTGCGCAAACGCAGGTTCTTGATGCGTATCGTCGCCAGATCGTGATCGAAGTGTTGATCATCCAGGGCGTACAGCGTCATGGCGTGGACTCCAGTGAAAGAACAAGTCGCAGCAGGAAAGTCGGGCCCGGCCCGAAAAGTCAGCGACTATTGACCAGGGTGAGAAACTCCTGTCGAGTCGGCTGGTTCTCGCGAAAGGCCCCCAGCATCACCGATGAGGTCATGCTGGAATTCTGCTTCTCCACGCCTCGCATCATCATGCAGAGGTGCCGCGCTTCGATCACGACGGCCACCCCCCTGGCATCGGTCACCTGTTGTACCGCCTCGGCGATCTGCCGTGTCAGGTTTTCCTGGATCTGCATGCGGCGAGCAAACATGTCGACGATGCGCGCAAACTTGGAGAGTCCCAGCACCCTGCCATTGGGCAGATAGGCGATATGACACTTGCCGATAAAGGGCAGCAGGTGGTGTTCACACATCGAATAGAGCTCGATGTCCTTGACCAGCACCATCTCGTCGGTCTCGGACTCGAAGACCGCCCCGTTGATGATGTCCTCGAGCGTCTGGGCATAGCCGCGGTTGAGGAACTGCATGGCCTTGGCAGCCCGTTTCGGGGTATCACGCAGCCCCTCTCGCTCCGGGTCCTCCCCGAGTTCGAGAATGATCTGGCGATAGTGGTTGGCAAGTTCTTCGATCATGGTCGGGCCCCACGCTTACCGATGGTTGGGTGGTGGCCTCGCCACCACTTAATGCACAAATAATATACAGGATTTTATCTTTGTATAATAAAAATTTGCTTGAAACGGTGATTCTATCGCAACCGAGGCCTGATGGCAGGCCAACCGTCACCCGCTACGCTTCCCTGCGACATTCCCCCGCTGCGGCCCCCCGAAGGGCTATGATAGAATCGATTCATTCGAATGACTGCCCTGTGCGCAGCCGTGACTATCGAGAGCCCGTTATGATCCCTATGCCGATCCTGGCAGCCGCCGGCCTGTCCCTGCTGCTGATGCCCTTTGCCGCTTCAGCCGCCACTCTTTCGCTACCCGCCGATGCGAGCGTCGCCGTTCATGTCATCGACGAACTCACGCTCGATGGCGATACACCGCGCCAGGATGACATCCTGCTCAGTCCTGTCAGCGGTGACGGCGATGCATCCCACGAGTTGCCAGAATACTGTGTCCTGGTGGGTAACGCCCGCCTGGATGGCGAGCGGGTCCGCGTCACCACCCAGGCGCTGACCTGCATCGAGACAAAAGGCGAAGAGAGTGCGATATACAGTGGCGAAATGTCGGCTGCCGCCTACGAAATGGACGGCAGCTACGGCCTGGACGCCTGCGATGCCGGCCGGTGCAAGCTGACGCCGGAGCACGTCTTCCAGCTCAAGCTGGCCAGCGCGCTCGACATCGAACAGCAGGACAACCCGGCGGCACGCATCAATGAACAACGCCGCCAGGCGGAGGGTGCCGGTATCGCCAACCCGATCCCGGCCGAACGCCCCGAGCCGAACCAGTAACTCTCTCCCAGAACGCGCGAACGCGCCCTCAGGCGCGTCAGCCGCTCTCACACCGCGCAAGGCGACCCATCAGGCCAGCCAGCGGGGCTCTTTTTCCAGCAGCAGGCGCTGCTGCTCCAGCATGCGAATATGGCTATCCCAATAGCCGGCATCGGCCAGCCAGGGAAAGGCCGGTGGAAAGGCAGGATCCTCCAGCGCGCCACCAGCCAGGCGCTATGACGCATGAGCCGAAGGGTTCTCAGCGGCTCGATCAACGTCAGCTCACGCCGATCGAAGTCGCGGTGCTGCTCGTAGCCCTCCATCACTTCCGACAGTTGCATCTGCCACTCGGCGTCGTGCTCCGCCGTGAGCAGCATCCAGAGATCCTGGATGGCGGGTGCCGTCAGGCAGTCGTCGAAGTCCACCAGGGTGAAGTTCTCGTCACGTCCGAGCACATTGCCGATATGGCAGTCGCCATGCACGCGGATTGCCTTCTCATCTGCCCAGGCATGGGGCTGGAGAGCCTCGTGAAGGGCAGTGGATATCCGCTCATAGGCGCGGCGCTGCTGACGGCCCAACCAGTGGCTGCCGAGTACCCGCTCCCTGGCTTCCAGCACCATGGCATCCAGGTCCAGCTTGCTACGGTGCCGAAATGACGAGCGCTCGCCAACGGCATGCAGCGCACCGATGACCTCGCCCAGGGCGAACAGGTGGGCAGGGTTTTCCAGCTCGGGGGCCTGCCCCGGCACCTGGGGAAAGAGAGCGAAGCGAAACCCCTGGTCATGGTGCAACGAGCGGCCTGCCTCATCTCGCCAGGGTGCCGACACCGCGACCCCGGCTGCGTCCAGCTCCGCCAGGAAGTCGTGCTCCTCCTGGATCTGGGCATCGGTCCAGCGCTCGGGGCGATAGAACTTGACCACCCAGCGCCTGCGCTCATCGTCATGCACCAGGAAGACGCGATTCTCGTAGCTGTTCAGGGCGAAGGGTTCGCCGGGCAGCCACAGGCCCAGGGACTCCACCGCCGCCACAATCCGTGACGGTTCAAGCCGGGCAAAGGGGTGCGTCGACGCCATGCTGCCTCCGGAGTTCCAGTAAGGGAGTTGCATGCTACCAGAGTTGCGAAAATGGCGTACGCGCCACCGCCCACGCCTCCACCGCTTCGGCACCGGCACGGCGGCACGCACGGGCCAGGGCGTCCAGCGTCGCCCCGGTGGTCATGACATCGTCCAGCAGCGCGACTCTCCCGGATAATGGGTCGACCACCTCGAAGCCATCCTTCAGATTGCGACGCCGCTCGCTGCGGTCAAGCCCCCGCTGGGAGGGGGTATCGCAAAGGCGCCTGGCCAACCGCAGTGGGACACCGAGGCGTGGGGCCAGGCGTCGGGCCAGCCATTCAGCCTGGTTGAACCCCCGCTGCCGCGCCCGATTGGGATGCAGCGGTACGGCGATCAGCGCATCCGGCCGTGGCACGTCAGTGAGCCTGGTTTCCAGCAACGCCACCAGCACACTGCCCGCCCGGGGCGAGGCCTGGAACTTGAAGCGCTGCATCAAGGACGCCACTTCGTCCTGGTAACGCAGCGGCGCCCAGGTCCTGTCGAAGCTCGGTGGGTGCGCCAGGCAGTGACCGCAAAGCCGAGCCTCCAGCGAGCCGGAGGGCTGAGGCTCCCCACAGCGGGGACAGGCCGGGAGATTCCAGGGCAACGTTTCGAAACAGGCCTGGCACCAGGGCTGCCCGGCCTCGCCGGGCGCCAGGCAAAAGGCACAGCGGCCCGGCAGCAGGCGTCGCAGGCCGCCGTCCAGGCCCGACAATGCCAGCCGGGGCCAGTGCCGCCAGCCCTGCCCGGTGACAGACTCTCGTCTTCGTTTCGCCGTCGCCTGCCCTGCCATTTTCGTCATAGCACTCCCCCCTACCCGTCCGGCCATTTTCTTGGTTCATCGCAGACTGGCGTGAAATGGCAAGGTACGTCATGGCCGCGCTGTTGGAGTATCTTTAGATCACGACTGGAGGCCGCAGGCCTCCCGGCGGTGTTGCCTATGTTAGCGGTTATAGCTGGCGCTGCGGTCTCCGCCAAGGCGCCTGGCGGCGCCAGTCGCGATGGGAACTCGGAGTGCCGAACCGAGCGTTCCAACAAGGAACGCCTGCGTCACTGTCGTCGAGCCGCCCTTCCACAATGCAGCCTGTGCAGTGCAGGTTTACGCCAAGAAGTGAACATCCCTTTTACTTGCCAGCCACCCTGTCAACCCATTTAAGAACAAAGGTTGACAGTGGAGGAGCCCTGCGCAATCCTACCGTCAACCAAAATTATCCAACCGGTTGACCAAAGCGAGCCTGAACATGTCCACAGCGCCTACGCCTCCCAGCCCCCCTGAGCAGACCCTAGCCGGAAAACCCGAGGTCCGCCACGACTGGTCCCTGGCCGAGATCGAGGCGCTCTTTGCCCTGCCCTTCAACGACCTGATGTTTCAGGCGCAGCAGGTGCATCGTGCCCATTTCGACCCCAACGCCGTGCAGGTTTCCACCCTGCTGTCGATCAAGACCGGCGCCTGCCCCGAGGACTGCAAGTACTGCCCCCAATCGGGCCATTACAACACCGACCTCGACAAGGAGAAGCTGCTGGAGATCGAGAAGGTGGTGGAGCAGGCCAGAGCGGCACGCGACGCGGGAGCTAGCCGCTTCTGCATGGGGGCGGCCTGGCGCAGCCCACGGGAGAAGGATCTCGAGGTGGTGATGGAGATGGTGAGCCGGGTCAAATCGCTGGGGCTCGAGACCTGCATGACCCTGGGCATGGTGGACGGCGACCAGGCGAAGCGTCTGGCCGGAGCCGGGCTCGACTACTACAACCACAACCTCGACACCTCCCCTGAGTACTATGGTGAGATCATCACCACGCGTACCTATGGCGACCGTCTGGAGACGCTGGCTAGCGTCCGGGAAGCCGGCATGAAGGTCTGCTCGGGGGGCATACTCGGTATGGGCGAGGCCCCCCGTGGCCGGGCCGCCCTGCTGCAGCAGCTGGTCCGGCTGGAGCCGCACCCCGAGTCAGTGCCGATCAACATGCTGGTCAAGGTACCCGGCACGCCGCTGGAGGATGTCGAGGATCTTGACCCCATCGTCTTCATCCGCGCCATCGCCGTGGCCCGCATCCTGATGCCGAGGAGCCACGTGCGGCTTTCAGCCGGGCGCGAGCAGATGAACGAGTCCACCCAGGCACTGGCCTTCCTGGCAGGCGCCAACTCCATCTTCTACGGTGAGCGGCTGCTGACCACCGCCAATCCCCAGGCGGAACGGGACCGCGCCCTTTTCGACAAACTCGGCCTGCACCCCGAGCGTCGCCAGACCTGTACGGACGACTCACGCCAGCAGGAAACCCTGGAAGCGGCCGTGGCAATGAAAGCCGGCCAGGCCAGGGCCGACACCCTGGCCTATGACGCCACCCTGGCCTGAGACAGCCTTCATGCAGCAGCCCAGCCACTGGCCCAGGCGGCTAGCAGTCCGAGCAGAAGAGCGCCGGTCCCTGGGACTCTGGCGCCAGCGACATACACACCGGACCGACAGCGGCCTGCACGACTTCGCCGGCAACGACTATCTGGGCCTGGCCCAGGACCCACGCCTGGCCGAGGCCCAG
>NZ_AZQX01000214.1:0-12552 GCF_000568385.1 Halomonas sp. BC04 | reverse complement strand
ATCAAGGAAATAGCGGAAGGTCACATCACGCCGAGGACCTCCAGCGCCCTGCGGGTGATCTCGAAGGGACGTAGAGCGCTTCCGGGCTAAGGTTGAGCACCACCATCAACAGGGCGAATGTCACCGCGCTGCCGATGAGGAAACTGACCACGTGGAAGCCGCGCCTTCCGGGCTTCTCAACCGTGCGACGGCCAACCCGATGCGGCCTGGTGGAAAGCCCGCCTCATCGGCGAACTCATCGCCCGCGCTTTCGCGACCGCGCCGCAACCACCCCGGCGGCGGCCGGCCCTCACGCCGGTCCCCCTCCTTCCAGCTCTCCTCCCGGTCCTCCATCCCCATGTGCGTCCCCTCGCCGGTATCGCTATAGCCCTACATTATCATAGCGGTGGTTGTGGCTCGGGTGATGGGAAAGCACGAGGCCAGAACGCAAAACAGCCGCTCGTAAGCGACTGTTTTTCAAGTGGTACCGGCGGTCGGACTCGAACCGACAAGGGCTTGCACCCGGCGGATTTTGAATCCGCTGCGTCTACCAATTCCGCCACGCCGGCAGCGCGGTGCATTATACGTGGCCGTGACGACAGGTCAATCGGAAGGCCTGACGACGCGGCCGATTTTCGGTATCCTTGCGGGCTTGTCCGGCTGCCCGACAGCCGCTTCTGCCGATCTTTCCTGCGGACCCGACCTTGCATGCAGCGCGCCGACTTCCATTACGAGCTTCCCGAGGAACTGATCGCTCGCTACCCCTCCGAGCAGCGCAGCGACTGCCGCCTGCTGTGCGTGGATGGCGCCACTGGCGAGCTGGCTCACCGCCGCTTTACCAACCTTCTCGATCTGCTCGAGCCCGGCGACCTGCTGGTGTTCAACGATACCCGGGTAATTCCCGCGAGGCTGCACGGCCACAAGGCCAGCGGCGGCAAGGTGGAAATGCTGCTGGAGCGGCCGCTGGACGCCCACCGGGGCCTGGCACACCTGCGCAGCAGCAAGTCGCCCAGGCCCGGCACCGAGCTGATCTTCGAGGGCGACATCCACGCCGTGGTGGAGGGCCGCCGCGACGCCCTGTTCGAGCTGCGCTTCCTCGGAGAGACACCGCTGATCGCACTGCTCGAACGCCATGGCCATATGCCACTGCCGCCCTACATTACCCGAGAGGACGAGCTGGCGGACCGCGAGCGCTACCAGACCGTCTATGCCAGACGCGACGGCGCCGTGGCCGCCCCTACTGCCGGCCTGCACTTCGACGAGCCGCTGCTGCAGCGCTTGGCGGAGCGGGGCGTGGAGAGCGCCTTCGTCACCCTGCATGTGGGCGCCGGCACCTTCCAGCCGGTGCGCGCCGACGATATCCGCGAACATCAGATGCATAGCGAGTGGATCGAGGTCAGCGAGGCGGCCTGCGAGAAGGTTCGGGCCGCCCGTGCCGCCGGTCGTCGCGTGGTCGCGGTTGGCACCACCGGCGTGCGCTGCCTGGAGAGCGCCTGCGCCAACAGCCCCGACGGCGAGATCGCCCCCTACAGCGGCGAGACCGATATCTTCATCTACCCGGGCTACGAGTGGCGCTGCGTGGACGCCTGATCACCAACTTCCACCTGCCCGAGTCGACGCTGTTGATGCTGGTGTCCTCCTTCGCCGGGTACGAGACGACGCTGGCCGCCTATGGCGAGGCCGTGGCCGAGCGCTACGCTTTCTTCAGCTATGGCGATGCCATGTTCCTGACCCGCAAGACAGGCTGAGTGCCATCATGCAGCGTTTAACATCAGCTCTAACGCCTCATGCAGGTCATGTAAACTGCGGTCTGTCGCCAGTCCTTGCCAGGCCTGACCTTGCTCGACACGTCCTGCTTCCCTATCGAGATATCCATGCGTAACGAATCCTTCATGTCCTTCGAGCGGCTGGCCAGCGACGGCCGGGCACGCCGTGGCAGACTGACCTTTCCCCGGGGAACGGTCGAGACCCCCGCCTTCATGCCGGTCGGCACCTACGGCACGGTCAAGGGCATGACCCCGGCGTCGGTTGCGGAGATCGGTGCCGAGATCATCCTCGGCAACACCTTCCATCTGTGGCTGCGCCCGGGCACCGAGGTGATCGAGGCCCACGGCGACCTGCACGACTTCTCCCAATGGCACAAGCCGATCCTCACCGACTCCGGTGGCTTCCAGGTCTTCTCGTTGGGAGAAATGCGCAAGATCACCGAACAGGGCGTGCACTTCCGCTCACCGGTGGATGGGGCCAAGGTCTTCATGGGGCCCGAGGAGTCGATCGCAGTGCAGCGCTCACTGGGCTCCGACGTAGTGATGATCTTCGACGAATGCACGCCCTACCCCGCCACCGAGCAGGAAGCCGAGCTCTCCATGGAGCGCTCGCTGCGCTGGGCCAAACGCTCACGCGATGCCCATGGTGACTCGCCATCGGCATTGTTCGGCATCATTCAGGGCGGCATGCACCCCGAGCTGCGCCGCCGCTCCCTCGAGGGCCTGCTCGAGATCGGTTTCGACGGCCTGGCCATCGGCGGCCTCTCCGTGGGCGAGCCCAAGGAGGAGATGATTGGAGTGCTGAACTATCTCCCCGAATGGATGCCAGAGGAATACCCACGCTACCTCATGGGCGTGGGCAAGCCGGAAGACCTCGTGGAAGGGGTTCGCCGCGGCGTCGACATGTTCGACTGCGTGATGCCCACCCGCAACGCCCGCAACGGCCACCTCTTCACCGCCGAAGGCACCGTCAAGATCCGCAATGCCAAGCACCGCCATGACACGCGGCCCCTGGAAGACGATTGTGACTGCTATACCTGCCAGCACTTCTCCCGCGGTTACCTGCATCACCTGGACCGCTGCGGCGAAATGCTCGGCTCGATGCTCAATACGATCCACAACCTGCGCCACTATCAGCGCCTCATGGCCGGTTTGCGCGGTGCCATCGAAGCGGGTACATTGGCGGACTTCGTGGAAGGCTACTATGCGCAGCGGGGGCTGCCGGTACCTCCCGCACCGAATTGATCGTCGACCGACTGCCGGAGCACTACCTGCCCCGCAGCATCGCTCGATGAACGTTTCTCGCACGCAACCTTAACTTACCCTCTCAGGAGACACGCCTCTCATGCTGGACTTCTTCATCTCTCCGGCCATGGCCCAGGACGCTGGCGGCGCCGGTGGCGGCATGGCACAGATCATCATGCTGGTCGGTTTCGTACTGATCTTCTACTTCCTGCTGTGGCGTCCCCAGGCCAAGCGGGCCAAGCAGCACCGCGAACTGGTCGGCGGCCTCTCCAAGGGCGAGAGGTAGTCATCGGCGGTGGCCTGCTGGGCCGGATCACCAAGGTTGGCGATGATTTCATCACCCTGGAAATCGCGGACAATACCGAGGTCAATGTACAGAAGAGCGCTGTGGCGAACGTGCTGCCCAAGGGCACCATCAAGTCCATCTGACTTCGACGCTCCTCGTCCTTTCCGATCGACCCTCCCCGGTCGGGTAACGGCGAGGGTCGCAATCCGGCCGATGCCCTGGGTGCCCTCCGCGCCCCCGGCATACGGCCGTGTTGTCGTATCGTTGGCCGCAGTGTCAGCCACCTCTTCTCATTTTCAGCAACCCGTTTTCAGCAACCAAGGGCAGGGCTCGCATGCTCAACCGTTACCCCCTGTGGAAGTATCTGCTGATAGGTATTGTGCTGCTCGTAGGCCTGGTCTACTCGCTGCCCAACCTCTATCCGGAAGATCCGTCGGTACAGATCAGTAGTGCCCGCGGCGATGCCACCATCGATGCCGATCAGCTCGACAGCATTCGCCAGTCGCTGCTCGACGCCGGAATCGACATCAAGGGCGTGGAGAGCGAGGACACCCGGGTCCTGATCCGCCTGGAAGATCCCGACCACCAACTGCGCTCCCGGGACATGATCGCCAGCATGCTCGGCGACGAGTACGTTGTGGCGCTGAACCTGGCAGAAGCTACCCCCCAATGGCTCCAGGCGCTTTCCGCCTCGCCAATGACCCTGGGCCTGGACCTGCGCGGCGGCGTGCACTTCCTGCTGGAGGTGGACATGGACGCGGCTCTCGAGCAGCGTCTCGAAGTGAATGCCAGCGCCATGCGCGAGCAGCTTCGCAGCGAGCGTATCCGCTACCGCGGCACCGAGATCGAAGGTCGCACCCTGACCATCACCTTCGCCAATGAAGAGGATCGCGACACCGCACGCCGGCTGATCGCCCGTGAGTTCCGCGACTTCGACTATGATAGCGTCGGCGATGGACGCGGCGCCCAACTGGTCATGACCATGACCGAGCAGGCTGTCAACGATCTCCAGGACTACGCCGTCAACCAGAACCTCACGACCCTGCGCAACCGGGTCGACGAGCTGGGCGTGGCTGAGCCCATGGTACAGCGCCAGGGGCCCGACCGGATCGTGGTCGAATTGCCCGGCGTCCAGGACACCGTGGCTGCCAAGCGGGTGGTGGGTGCCACCGCCAACCTGGAATTCCGCCTCGAGGCGCGCCCAGACACGCCGGACGTGGAAACCCAGACCTTCAGCTTTCGCAATGATCCCTCGCGCAGCGCCGACCTGATGCGCGACGTGATCATCACCGGCGACAGTGTCTCCAGCGCCAGCCGCAGCTTCGACGAGAACGGCCGGCCCCAGGTCAACATCAACCTGGACGGCACCGGCGGTACGCTGATGAACCGCGCCACGCGCACCAACATCGGCCGCAACATGGCGGTGCTCTTCATCGAGCACAAGACCCGCGACCGCACGGTGATCGAGAACGGCGAGGAGGTCACCGTTCGCGAGCCCTATACCGAGCGCGGCCTGATCAGCCTGGCCACCATCCAGAGCGCGCTGGGCAACAGCTTCCGCATCACCGGGCTCGATTCGCCCACCGAGGCGGCCGAGCTCGCCCTGCTGCTGCGCTCCGGCTCCCTGGCGGCACCGATCTACTTCGTGCAGGAGCGCACCATCGGCCCGAGCCTGGGGGCGGAAAACATCAAGCGCGGCGTCATGTCGGTGCAGATCGGCCTGGTGCTGGTGGTGCTGTTCATGCTGATCCGCTACAAGGTGTTCGGCATCTTCGCCAACGTGGCCCTGGCGCTGAACCTGACCCTGCTGATCGCCGCCATGTCGATGCTGGGCGCGACCCTCACCCTGCCCGGCATTGCCGGCATCGTGCTGACATTGGGCATGGCGGTGGACGCCAACGTACTGATATTCGAGCGAATACGCGAGGAGTTGCGCAGCGGTCTATCGATTCAGCAGGCGATACATGCCGGCTACGAGCGCGCCTTCACCTCGATCGTCGATGCCAACATCACCACCCTGCTGGTGGCGGTAATCCTGTTCTCGATCGGCACCGGACCGGTCAAGGGCTTCGCCGTGACCCTGTCGCTGGGGATCATCACATCGCTGTTCACCGCCCTGCTGGTGACCCGCTCGATGGTGAACCTCACCTACGGTGGTAAACCAGTCAAGAAGCTCTGGATATAAGAGGTGGTAATGAAAACCCTCATCAATCGACAGTTCGACTTCATGGGCAAGCGCCGCATCGCCTTCGTGGTGTCGGCGGTACTGATCCTGGCGTCGATCGTCTCGCTGCTGTTCCAGCAGCTCAACCTGGGGCTGGACTTTACCGGCGGCACCCTGGTGGAGGTGCGCTACAGCGTGGCGCCTTCACTGGAGGCCATCCGCCTGATCCTGGAGGACGCCGGCTTCCGCGACGTCTCGGTGCAGACCTTCGGCGCCTCCACCGAGGTGCTGATCCGCCTGCAGCAGGCCTTCGACCCCGACGTCGGCGAGCAGGTGGTCAGCCTGCTGCGCGCTGAAGGCGACGCCGTCGAGCTGATCCGTGCCGAGTTCGTCGGCGCCCAGGTGGGTGAGCAGCTGCGCGACCGAAGCGGCCTTGGGCTGCTGGTGGCGCTGGGCGTGGTGATGCTCTACGTGGCCTTTCGCTTCCAGTACAAGTTCGCCATTGGCGCTCTGCTGGCGCTGATGCACGACGTGATCATCGTGGTCGGCATCTTCTCGCTGTTCCAGCTCGACTTCGATCTCACCGTGCTGGCGGCCCTGCTGGCGGTGATCGGCTACTCGCTCAACGACACCATCGTGGTCTACGACCGTATCCGCGAGACGATCCGCAAGTCACGAATCGACGACATGCCGGCGATCTTCAACGAAGCGATCAACCTCACCCTCTCCCGCACGCTGGCGACGTCCGGTACCACCTTGCTGGTACTGATGGCACTGCTGCTGCTGGGTGGCGACATGATCCACTACTTCTCGATCGCCCTGATCATCGGCGTGGTGGTCGGCACCTTCTCCTCCATCTATGTCGCCGCGGCCCTGCTGCTCGCGGTGAAGCTGGAGCGCAAGGACCTGATCCCGCCGAAGAAGGAGGAGCTGGAAGAAGGCGAGGAGGAACTGCCGTAAGGCACTCACCCTCGGCGCCAACGAAAACCGCCCCCGCAGCAATGCTGCGGGGGCGGTTTCGTCAGGGGAACCCTGTCACATCAGAAGTGCGGCTTGAGCTGCTGCACCAGGGCCTTGTAGAGGCGTGGCCCGGCGGCCATGAGTCGACCGTCGTCCTCCACCGAGGGCTGGCCATCGGGGGTGCCCATAAGTGCGCCGGCTTCCTTGAGCAGCAGGCTGCCGACGAGACGGTCCTGCTCTTCCAGGCCCAGCACGAAGGCGGCATCGACGCGGCCCGCGGCGAGCTCGGCCATGTCGAGCAGGCCGCTGCCGGTGGCCAACTGGAGCTGCACCAGGGGACCGAGCTGCTGGACCAGGGTCAGGTAGGCGGGCAGGTGGCGGCTGCGCTGGTCGAACTCTGGCAGGCTCATGGCCAGGCTGGCACCGCTGATGGCGGTGGTCTTGGGCACGCGAATCCGCTTGCCGTTGTGCTGGGCTCCGCGGCCACGGCTGGCCAGGTATTCGTCATCGCTGAAGGGGCATATCACCACCGCATGCTCCGGGCGTCCCTTCACCAGGCAGACCAGCGAGAGGGCGAAGCCCTTGCCGGCAACGCCGAGGCTGGAATAACCATGGAAGGGCTCGATCCGCCATTCGATGTCCTGCCCTTCGCCCTCGCCGGAACGGTGGGCGGTAAAGCGGCCGGAAATGCCGTGCAGCGGATAGCCGCGGCTGAGCTGATGCGCGATCAACGTCTCGGCATTGCGGGCGGTGTCCTCGAGCAGGCGCTCGAGACTGTGTTCTTCGTGAGAGTTCTCGATGCGCTCGCGAATGCGCAGGAACTGCTCGGCGGCACTGCGCGTAGCGCGCAACGCAAATTGGACCATCGGATGCATGATCGGGCCTTGGAGCGTCGGTGGTGTTAAAGAACAGGCTGGTTCGAACGAATCGTGCGAGTCGAACGTGTCGGCGCGAATCCTAGCAGAATTGCCCCGACCGTGCCATCGCCGCAAGCGGACATGGTAAACTCTGCGCCCTATTTTCCCGTGACGCGACAGGCAGGACCACCATGCTCGACCGCATCCGCATCGTTCTGATCGGCACCAGCCATCCCGGCAATATCGGCGGCACCGCCCGCGCCATGCACAACATGGGACTTGCCGACCTGGCGCTGGTGGCGCCGCGCTGCGAGCCACTGACCAGCGACACCATTTCCCGCGCATCCGGTGCAGACTCTATCGTGCATGGCGCCCACCGGGCCGAGACCCTGGAACAGGCCGTTGCCGACTGCACCCTGGTGGTCGGCGCCAGCGCCCGCTCACGCACCCTGCCCTGGCCGATGATCACCCCCCGGGCCTTGGGAAGCCGATTGCCTGGAGAGCTGTCCCGCCCCGAGTCACGGGTCGCGCTGGTATTCGGTCGCGAAGACAGCGGTCTCTCCAATGCCGAGCTCCAGCGCTGCCATGCCCATGTGCATATCCCGACCAACCCGGACTTCAGCTCGCTCAACCTGGCCGCTGCAGTCCAGGTGCTGGCCTATGAGTGCCGGCTGGCCTGGCTGGCACAGCAGGAGGAAGAGGAAGGCGACGAGGCCGCCCCCCACCAGCCGCTGGCGAGTCACCAGGAGCTGGAGCACTACTTCTCCCACCTGGAACAGACACTGATCGCCATCGGCTTCCATGACCCGGCCCTGCCCCGGCAACTGATGGCACGGCTGCGGCGCTTTACCCTCAAGGCCCGTCCCGAGCGCATGGAGCTCAACATCCTGCGCGGCATTCTCACCGCGACAAAGAAGCAGGCAGCCTCTGAACAGGCTGGTCAACGGCACGAATCCGACGACAGTGACACCCCATCGCCTTGAAGGCGGCCCCCTGCGCCCCCAATATGGGAAGTTACCCCGACAGCTGCCGTAGCGGCTCCGCCCAACCGCCACCCCAAGGACCGCCGCATGTTTCAACGCCTGCGCGAGGACATCAACAGCGTATTCGCCCGTGACCCGGCGGCGCGCAACTTCCTGGAAGTGCTGACCAACTATCCGGGCCTGCATGCCTTGCTGCTTCATCGCCTGGCACACTGGCTTTGGAAGAAACACCTCAAGTGGCTGGCGCGCACCCTGTCGACCTTTTCGCGCTGGCTGACCGGCATCGAGATTCATCCCGGGGCGAAGATCGGCCGCCGTTTCTTCATCGATCACGGCATGGGGGTGGTAATCGGCGAGACCGCCGAGGTGGGCGATGACGTCACCCTTTATCAGGGTGTCACCCTGGGCGGCACCAGCTGGCACAAGGGAAAGCGCCACCCCACACTGGAACAGGGGGTGATCGTCGGGGCAGGGGCCAAGATCCTCGGTCCGTTCACGGTGGGGGCCGGAGCCAAGGTGGGCTCCAATGCGGTGGTGACCAAGGAGGTGCCCGCCGGTGCCACGGTGGTGGGCATTCCCGGCAAGATCGTCAAGCGCGAGGAGCCCGACGTGGCCGCCGTCCTCGATATCGACCCGGCCCGGCGCGAGGCGATCTGCCAGAAGTTCGGTTTCGACGCCTACGGGGTCAGCGAGGACATGCCCGACCCCGTGGCGCGCTCCATCCAGGCGATGCTCGACCACATGCATGCCGTGGACGAGCGCATCGAGCGCATGTGCGGTACGCTACGCAAGCTCGACGCCAGCTACCGGGATGGCCGCCTGCCCGAGCTGCGCGACGAGGATTTCGCCGATATCCTCGACGATGTCGATGCCTGCTGCGGCCCGACCAAGCCGGCCCAGCACACGCCGGGAGAGGATGACAAGGGCGATACCCAGCACAATGGTTGACCGGAACACTCGGGCTTTACCATAATGACGCTCTGACTCCCGTGGCCCGCCGGCCTCGCCACATTGAGCGCCACCCCAGACGATGGCGCAGAGGTACGCTCCCATGCGTTTAACAACCAAGGGGCGCTACGCCGTCACCGCCATGCTCGACCTGGCCCTGCACAGCGACAAAGGCCCCACTTGCCTGGCCGACATATCCCGTCGCCAGCAGATCTCGCTGCCCTATCTCGAGCAGCTCTTCGCACGGCTGCGCCGCGCGGCGCTGGTCAAGAGCGTTCGCGGCCCTGGCGGCGGCTACCTGCTGGCGTTACCGGCCGAGGAGATCTCGGTGGCGAAGGTGATCGACGCAGTGGATGAGTCGGTGGATGCCACCCGCTGCCAGGGGCTGTCGGACTGCCAGCAAGGCGATACCTGCCTGACCCACCACCTGTGGTGTGACCTCTCCGAGCAGATTCATGGCTTTCTCGACGGCATCACCCTCGGCCGGCTGGTGGAGAATGGCGATGTTCGCCGGATCGCCAAGCGCCAACGCGGGCGACTGGATGCCAATACCATCCTGACCTCTACGCCCTGAACGCCCACGGACACCACACAAGTCCCCGCATGGAGACGCCCGCGAGCCCATGAGTGACCTCGTCTATCTCGACTATGCCGCCACCACCCCGGTCGACCCCCGTGTCGCCGATGTGATGCAGCGTCATCTCACCCTGGACGGCATCTTCGCCAACCCCGCCTCGCGCAGCCATATGCTCGGCTGGCAGGCGGAACAGGCCGTGGAGAGCGCCCGCCGCCAGGTCGCCGACCTGATCGGCGCCGACCCGCGCGAGATCGTCTGGACCAGCGGCGCCACCGAGGCCGACAACCTGGCGCTGATCGGCTATATGCGGGCCAACCGCAGCAGGGGCGGCCACCTGATCACCTCGATCGTCGAGCACAAGGCGGTGGTGGACACCGCCCTGGCGCTGGAAGCCGAAGGGTTCGAGGTCACCTGGCTGACCCCGGCGCGAGACGGGCGTGTCACCCCCGAGCAGCTGCGCGATGCCATGCGTACCGATACGGTCCTGGTCTCGCTGATGGCGGTCAACAATGAGCTGGGCTGCATCCATGACCTGGCAGGGCTGGCGGAGGTTGCGCATGCCGGCGGCGCCCTGTTCCATGTCGATGCGGCCCAGGCAGTGGGACGCATACCCCTTGATGTCACCGCACTCGGCATCGACCTGATGTCGCTATCCGGCCACAAGGTCTACGGCCCCAAGGGCGTGGGCGTTCTCTACGTCAGGCGCAGCCGGATATCCGCCTGGCTCCCCTGATTCACGGCGGCGGGCACGAGCGAGGCATGCGCTCCGGCACCCTGCCGACTCACCAGATCGCCGGCATGGGTGAAGCCTTCGCCCTGGCCGCCCGGGAGGGCGAAGCCGACCAGGCCCGCACCTTGGCGCTGCGGAACCGGCTGCTCGAAGGCCTCTCCAACCTGGATGGCATTCATCGCAACACCGCTGTCGATGTCTCGGTTCCCAATATTCTCAACCTCGCCTTCGAGGGAGTCGACGGCGAGTCGCTGCTGATGGCGCTGCGCAACATCGCACTTTCGACCGGTTCGGCCTGCAACTCGGCGAGCGTTGAGCCATCCTATGTATTGAAGGGTATCGGCGTGCCTCGCCCTCTGGCGCTGGCATCGCTTCGCTTCAGTTTCGGCCGATTCACCACCGAAGCCGATATCGACAGGGCAGTGGATGCCCTGCAACATGCTCTTCCGGGCCTGCGCCGCTAGGCGGCCATGCCCACCCACACAAGCAGGAGAATGACGATGGCGCACCTTTCGATCACCACCGCCGCCGCCGAGCAGATCCAACGGGTGCTCGAGGAGCGCGGCCAGGGACTGGGCCTGCGGGTCTCGGTCAAGCCCAGCGGCTGCTCGGGCTACAGCTATGTCCTCGATTTCGCCGACGAAGCGGCCAATGACGACATCGCCTTCGAGGATCACGGCGTGACCGTCTTCGTTGCCCCCGATGCGCTCGAGATGCTCGACGGCAGCGAGGTCGACTATGTCTCGGAGGGCTCAACCGCTTCTTCCGCTTCAACAACCCCAACGTCAAGGACCAGTGCGGCTGCGGGGAAAGTTTCACGGTGTGACGCGTTCACCCAGGCCCACTGCCGTGGCAGCCGGGCAATTGTTCCGCTCGTGAGGGCTGGACGATTGTTCAACGCCCGCCGGGAGCGTTATACTCTGCGCCCACTGTTCATGCGCTGAATCGTCGCGCCGCCCTGGCGTGCGACGTCGAACGCACCTTTATTCGTAGCGCCGCGCCGCGCCGGCTTCTCTTCGAGACCTGCGCGGCGTGGCGCTATCCCCATACGCACTGCCAACGGAGACAGGCCCCATGGCAACTGAACGCACTCTGTCCATCATCAAGCCCGACGCCGTCGCCAAGAACGCCATCGGTGAGATCATTGCACGCTTCGAGAAGGCCGGCCTCCAGGTCGTGGCCGCCAAGATGCTGCACCTCTCCGAAGAGAAGGCCGGCGGTTTCTACGCCGAACACAAGGAGCGTCCCTTCTTCAAGGATCTGGTCGGTTTCATGACCTCCGGCCCGGTCGTCGTGCAGGTGCTGGAAGGCGAAGATGCCATCGCCAAGAACCGTGATCTGATGGGCGCCACCAACCCCAAGGAAGCGGCCCCGGGCACCATCCGCGCCGACTTCGCCGAGACCATCGATGCCAATGCCGTACATGGCTCTGACTCTCCGGCTTCCGCCGAGCGGGAAATCGCCTATTTTTTCAATGCCGACGAAGTCTGCCCCCGCTAAGCCACACCAGGCTTGCCTCCGCGGGGGCATTTTCGCCCCCGCCCCTGTCCCTCCGATGCCCGTGATGCCATGACCGCCACCGCTTCCCAACGCACCAACCTGCTCGGCATGACTCGCGAGGAGATGGAAGAGTTCTTCCTCTCCATCGGCGAGAAGAAGTTTCGTGCCGCCCAGGTGATGAAATGGATCCACCACGAAGGCTGCGCCGACTTCGCGGCCATGACCAACCTGTCCAAGGCGCTACGCACGCGCCTGGCCGAGGTAGCCGAGATTCGTGGGCCCGCGGTGGTCTATGAGGGCACCTCCAGTGACGGCACCCGCAAGTGGGTACTGGAAGTGGAGGACGGCACCTATGTGGAAACCGTGCTGATCCCGGCCGAGAACGGCAAGCGTCGCACCCTGTGCGTCTCCTCCCAGGTCGGCTGCTCACTGGACTGCAGCTTCTGTTCCACCGGCAAGCAGGGTTTTCAACGCAACCTCTCCAGCGCCGAGATCATCGGCCAGTCTGGGTGGCAAGCAACAGCTTCGGCCCGCGCCGCGACACCGCCAACCGCCCC
>NZ_AZQX01000213.1:0-7960 GCF_000568385.1 Halomonas sp. BC04 | reverse complement strand
CTCCATGGCAAAGGTGATCGGGATCATCAGGCCAGGGCGCTGATCGGCCCCAGGCCAGGGAGCATGCCGATCACGGTGCCGGCAAAGACCCCGGCGAAGACGTAGGCGATGTTCATCGGCTCCAGCGCGATACCGAAGCCGTACATCAGGTTATTCAGCGATTCCATAGGAGACTCCGGGCCGTGGTCAGAGCGGCAGCAAGCCGGTGGGCAGATAGACGCCCATGATCCGGGTCATGGTCAGGTAGAGAATCAGCACGACACCCAGCGAGGTGGCCATGTTGACCCCATGGCGACGATAGCCGTAGTAAAAGGCCAGCCCGAAAACCAAAGAGACGGAGGACAGCACGAAGCCCACCGGCACCAGCAGCAGCGCGTAGGCCACGATGGCCAGCGTGGTCACGACGACCCGCGACCAGGGCCGCAGCAGCAGCGGGCCGCTCTGCTCGTCGGGGTCCAGTTCCTCTGGCACGTCCTGCGCCCTGGGCTTCTCCAGGAACAAAAGCAGTGACAGGCCAAGCAGGATGAAGCCCAGCACCTTGGGAAACATGTCGGAGTCTATCGGCTTGGCAGCGGAAAGGGGCGAATCTGCCAGGCCATGGCCAGGTAGCCTATCGCTAACACAGCCAGAAGGAGTGCAATGATCTGGTTGGAATTGAGTCGAGTCATGGTGGGACCTCGAGCCAGCGGGGCTCAAGCAGTGCTATGGGTGCGGACGAGAGCCCCGTTGCGGGGCCCTCGCCGACGATAGATCGCGACGGTGTATTAGTCGCCGAGCAGGCCGAGTTCGCTCAGCACTTCGCTGAAAAGCTCCTTCTGCGCATCGAGGAATTCACCGAACGCCTCGCTGGACTGATAGGCGTCGAGCCAACCCAGTTGGTCGCGGGCATCCTGCCAGCCTTCGGTCTCCTGCATGCGGGCGAACAGGTCCTCGTAGTAGGCAACCGCCTCGGCAGGCATGTCGGGGGCACCCATGACACCACGCCAGATATCGAAGGTGTAGTCGATGTCCTGCTCCTGGTAGGTGGGAATGTCGGCCAGGACACCGCCCATACGCTCGGGAGCCGAGACGCCCAGCGCCCTGAGTTCGCTGCCTGCACCCAACTGACCCGAGGCCTCGCCGGCACCGGTGATGACTGCCTCCACGTGGCCACCCATCAGGCTGGTCATCGCTTCGCCGCCGCCGGAAAAGGGAATGTAGTTGACCTCAGCCGCGTTCAGACCGGCAGCCGAAGCCAGGCCGGCAATAGAGATGTGATCCATGGAGCCCGGCGCACTGCCGCCACCGATGCTCAGGCCCGGATTCTCTTCAATGGCCGCGAACAGTTCGTTGAGATCGCCATAGTCGGAGTCGTCACGCACCAGCACGATGGAGTAGTCGGTGATCAGGCGGGCGATCGGCGTGAAGTCGTTGTGGTCGTGGCGGGAGGTGCCGGCCAGCGGAACCAGGATGATCGGCGGACTGGTGGCGAACAGCTTGTGCGGGTTACCGCTGTCGCGGGCGATCTGGGCCCAGGCGACGGCACCACCACCGCCCGGCACGTTGATGGCGGCGAAATTCTGGTCCGCCAGGCCCTCTTGCTGGATCACTCGCGAGGTGGTGCGCACCAGGGTATCCCAGCCACCGCCCGGGTTGGCCGGCGCGATGAACTCGATGGAACGGGTCGGGGTCCATTCATCGGCACTGGCGGCAGTGGATACACCGGCGACAGCGGCCAGCGGCAGGGCCAGCAGCGTCAGGCGCTTGAGGGAAAGCTTGGTAGTCATGGCGTTCTCCGGAGGTCGGCATCTTATTGTGTGATCGTTGTGTGATCGCCCTGGGGCGCTACGCCATGAACGTTAGAAGAGCCCTGTCACAGCCACAAGCTTCTGAACATAAACGACAAATAGTCCTTTGCGACCATTCTGTCCATTTTGTTCACGGACACCGTCGCCGCCGCCCTTTCCCGCTTTGCCAATCCTCCTCGCTATTCCTCGCCAACTGACCTTTTTCTGCTAACCGTCTTCACACCAGGGCGACGTATCGCCCACCACCCGATAGCGACGCTCCGGCCGACCCACATCGCCATAGCCCAGTTCGGCGCCCACCACCTGGACCGAGACCAGGAACTCCAGGTAGCGACGGGCCGTGGAACGGCTGGCCCCCATGGCCCGGGCCACCTCCATGGCGGCCAGCGGCGTCCCGGCGTGCTCCAGCGCCGACACCACGGTACGCAGGGTCAGGCGATCGATCCCCTTCGGCAGACTGCGCACGCCGCCCCCCGATGCCCCCTCGGGACGCAGCCGGGTCAGCGCCCTGTCGAGCTCCTCCTGGCTCATTTCGCTGCGGGCGGTCAGGGCGGCACGCTCACGGCGAAATCGAGCCAGCATCTGGGCCATGCGCGAGGCCTCCACCGGCTTGATCAGGTAGTCGAAGACCCCACCACGCAAGGCCTCGGCGATGGTATCCACTTCACGGGCGGCGGTGATCATCACGATATCCACCTGCAGGTAATCACGGCGCAGCGACCAGAGCAGCTCGAGCCCCTCCACGTCAGGCAGGTAGGCATCCAGCAGGACCAGCTGTACCGCATCGCCCTGCCGGGACATCAGCTCCCGCGCTTCGGTACCGCTTCTGGCCATGCCCACCACCCGAAAGCCTTCGCTCTGCTCAATGAAGGCGCGATGAATGTCGGCAATGCGAAAATCGTCTTCGACGATCAGGATTCCGAGTTCCGCCGGCGGATAGCCCGTTTCGTGCATCTCTCAATACCCCCGCGAAGGCTGTTGCCTCGTCTTGTGGTTATCGTTGCGCTCAGGTCATTTCAGGGCGCTGTCGTGCCCGGTCGTCGCGACTCGCCCGGGTTCCGCCGCTGGCGGACGGCATAGCGTGCGGTCGAGCACGGCAATGAAGCAGGCTCCTCCCAGCTCGCTCTCTTCCAGGGTGATGGCGCCACCGTTCTCCCGGCACAGGCGACTGACCAGGGCCAGGCCGATCCCGTGGTGCTTGCCCGGCTTGGTGGAAAACCCCTCCTGGAAGATCGCCTCCACATGCTCCGAAGGCACCCCGGGCCGTTATCCTCCACCTCGATCAAGAGCTGCTCCCCCAGGTCGGTAAAGAACAGTCTTACCCGCGGCCCCTCATCGTTGCGGCGGTCGCTCTGCAGCGCCGCGTGGCAGGCGTTGTCCAGCAGGTTGCCGATCACCGTCATCAGTACCTCCTGGCCCTTCACGGTGAGCGGCTCGAGCAGCGAGCTCTGCTCATCGATCTCAAGCTGCACGCCCAGCTCCCTGGCACGGGTCAGCTTGCCAAGCAGGGTACCGCTGACCACCGGGTCGCCAACATGCTTCATCAGGAAGGTCATCTGGGCCTGCTGCCGGGCGCTCTCCTGGTGAATCAGCGCGATGGCATCCTCGATCCGGCCGAGCTGGAGCATCCCGGAAATGGTATAGAGCTTGTTGGAGAACTCGTGAGCCTGGGCACGCAGCATGTCCACGTCCCGGCTGGCGGCGTTCAGCGCATTGGAGAGCTCGACGATCTCGCGTCGGCTGCGGAAAGTCGCCACCGCGCCCTCGATCTCGCCCTCGTGGTGGATGGGCACGCGGTTGACCACCACCGGGTGGTCCCCCAGCCACATGTCCTGGTCGAACTGATGCTCGCCTCGCTCCATGACCTCGAGCAGTCGCGAGTTGGGCACGATGTCCTGGATCGGCTGCCCGACCACCGCATGCACCGGCGGCAGGCCCAGGAAGCGCCGCGCCTGCTGGTTGACCAGGGTGATCTGGCCCTCGCGATTCACGGCCAGGATCCCCTCGTGAATCGACTGCAGGATCGCCTCCTTCTCCATGGCCAGGCGGGCGATCTCGTAGGGTTCGAGGCCCAGGATGACCCGCTTGAGATGGCGCGACAGACCATAGGCCCCGGCAAAGCCGAACACGATCATCAGCGCCACCAGCCACCACCCCAGGCTGGTGTGCTCGACCACGTCCATGGCCACCCGATCGAGCATGAAGCCCACCGAGACGATACCGATGATATTGCCCTCGGCGTCGAGAACCGGTGTCTTGCCGCGCATGGCATCGCCCAGCGAGCCGGTGGCTTCCGAAACATAGGATTCGCCATGCAGCAGCGCCCGGTCGTTGTCACCGCCGACCATGGGCTTGCCGAGCCGCTCAGGCAGCGGGTGGGAATAGCGCAGCCCTTCGGTGTTGCCCACCACCACGTAGCGCGCTCCGGTCTCGCGGCGGATGCGCTCGGCAATGGGCTGGATGGTGGCGCTGGGATCGGGGTCGTCGAAGGCAGCGATGAGCTCGGGGATGCTGGCCACGCTAAGCGCAACGGCCAGGGCGCGCTGGCCGATCTGGTCGCTGATGATCTCGCCCTTGCGGTGGTTGAGATAGGCCCCCTGAGCCAGCAGCATGCCGGCCAGCAGAACGCCGACCAGCAACATCACCTGCAGGCGGAAACTCCCCGCGAGCCGCCTGCGGCGGGAGCGCGGACGTTTCATGCGCTGGATTTCGGCTACGACTCGGGAGTGGGACGACATGGCCTGCCTCGTTGATCTCTTGTTTGCATTGTCGCACGCCTGATGAAATTGTCGCATGGCCAATGAAAAGGGGCACACGCCTGGTCGGCGAGTGCCCCATATCCAACAGGGTCGGACAGCTATCCGACGATCATCACCGTCGTCACGAAGAGCGGATCAACCCGCCAGCGTCCGGCGCAGCCGGGGGCTGGCCAGCTCACCGATCAGCGTGACCAGTGCCAGTACCGCCAGCAGCCACGGCCAGTGGGTGGCGAACTCGATGCGGGCGACACCCAGGGCGTCGACGAAGATAACCAGGATGCCCAGTGGGCTGACATAGCGCACCATGAACAGCCAAAGGGCATGCCAGCGCGGCGACAGACCCAGCTCGTCACGGAAGGTCTCGCTCTTCAACACGAAGCCGGCCAGCAGCACCATGCCCAGGCCGCCCAGGGGCATCATCCAGCGCGAGGTCAAGTAGTCGAGCCAGTCGAAGAAGTGACGTCCCGCCAGGGTCCAGTCGGCCCCCAGGTTGAACGACAGCATGGCCATGGTACTGATCAACCACAGCACGATACCCGTACCCCAGGCCGCGGCACGCCGGGAGAGCCCCTTGTTGTCGCACAGCCAGGAGACGGTGGCCTCGACCATGGAGATCGATGAGGTCAGCGCCGCCATGGAGAGCATGACGAAGAACAGGATCCCGAACAGCGTCCCCATGGGCATGGCCTGGAAAGCCAGCGGCAGGCTCATGAAGAGCAGTCCGGGCCCGCCCTCGGGCTCATGCCGTTGGCGAAAATGATGGGGAAGATCGCCAGCCCCGCCATCAGCGCCACCAGGGTATCGGCCAGGGCAACGCTGAAGGTGGTACGCACGATGGAGGTCCGCGCCGGCAGGTAGCTGCCGTAGGTGAGAATCGCCCCGGAGGCCAGCGACAAGGTGAAGAACGCATGGCCCAGGGCAGCCAGCATGCCATCGCTGGAAAGACTTCCGGCATCGAAGGAGAACAGGAAGCGCCACGCCTCGCCGAAGCCGCCGGAGAACATGCCGTAGCCGATCAGGATCAGCAGCATGATCACCATGCCCGGCATCATCCAGGTCACGCTGCGCTCGATACCGGCCTGTACTCCCTTGCCGACGATGAGCATGGTCAGCACCACCACCAGGGTGCTCCACAAGCCCAGGTTGAGCGGATTCTCGTTATTGGCAACGAAGATCGCCACCATGTCGTCGACGCCGGTGCCGGCCAGGCCGCCGGTCAGCATCTTCCACAGGTAAGAGAAGGACCAGCCGGCCACCACCACATAGAACGACAGGATCATGAAGCCGGCCAGCATGGCCAGCCAGCCCAGCAGCGACCAGGCCGATGAGCGGCCCGACTCTGTCACGACTCGGCGTACCGCATCGATGGGGCTGCCACGGCCACGCCGGCCGAAGGCGATCTCCGTCATCATGACCGGCACGCCGACCGCAAGAATACAGGCCAGGTAGACGAGCACGAAGGCGCCTCCGCCGTGCTCGCCGGTGATATAGGGAAACTTCCAGATATTGCCCAGGCCAACGGCAGAGCCGGTAGCCGCCAGCACGAAGCCCCAGCGGCCTAGCCACTGGGCGCGTGGTTGTTGCGAATCGCTCATCTTGTCACCAGGGGTCGTTGTTATACGCTGACACAGCAATATACCTGCCACTTAGCCATAATTGCAGCGTCATTTATCGTTTATTTTTCAATAAATCAGAGATTCAACTATTGTCAGCACAAAAAAGCTCCCGACCCTGAGGAATCGGGAGCCGTTGCTGCGATCAGTCGTCCTTGAGCACACCGCGGCGGATCTGATCCTCCTCGATGGATTCGAACAGGGCCTTGAAGTTGCCTTCGCCGAAGCCATCGTTGCCCTTGCGCTGGATGATCTCGAAGAAGATCGGGCCGATCACGGTCTCGGTGAAGATCTGCAGCAGCACGCCCTCGTCGGGGCCGCCGTCGACCAGCAGGCTCAGCTCGCGCAGCTCCTCGACATTCTCCTCATGGTTCGGCACACGCTGGTCCACCTTCTCGTAGTAGGTGTCAGGCGTGGAGAGGAAGGTCACGCCATTGGCACGCAGGGCGCGCACGGTAGCGTAGATGTCGTCGGTGGCCATGGCCAGGTGCTGGATGCCTTCGCCGTTGTACTCGCGCAGGAATTCAGCGATCTGCGAGGTGTCGTCGGCAGACTCGTTGATCGGAATGTGCATCTTGCCGCAGGGGGCGGTCATGGCGCGGGAGTGCAACCCGGTCTTCTTGCCCTTGATGTCGAAGTAGCGGTTTTCGCGGAAATTGGCGATATCGGTGTAGAAGCTCGCCCAGAAGTCCATCTGGCCGCGGTCTACGTTGTGGGTCAGGTGGTCGAGCACCTGAAGGCCCACGCTGTTGTCCTGGGGGGTACGGCCGGGGATGGGCTCGAAGTCGATGTCATAGATGGTGCGGCCTTCGCTGTCGACCTTGTTGTCGACGAAATAGAGCAGCGAACCGCCGATACCGCGTACCGCGGGGATGCCGACTTCACCCGGTGCCACCTTGTTCTCCACGGGTTCGGCGCCATGGGCGACGGCATAGTCGAAAGCCTGCCTGGCATCGGCCACCTTCCAGGCCATGGCGCAGGCGCTGGGGCCATGGACGCTGGCGAACTCCGCGGCGGGGCTGTTCGGTTCGGCGTTGAGCACGAAGTTCACGTTGTCCTGCTGGAACAGGAACACATCCTTGGAGCGGTGCTTGCGGGTCTCGGTGAAACCCATGCGATTGAACAGCGCACGCAGTTCCTCGATGCCCTCGGGGGTGGGGGCCGTGTACTCGACGAACTCGAAGCCGTTGGTGCCGATGGGGTTCTCTTGGCTGATGGGCGAGACAGTCTTGGCAGGAGCGTTCATGGAAATCCTCCAGGGGTATGGCGCGATGCTTCGCGATTGTTATAGGCACACTGCGGTACCGAAGATGTGCCCCCAGCCTAGTGCCCCACCGCTGCCGCCGAAACGCCCGCATAGCGCCTGGTAACCCTCGCCTGCATCGCCTGCACCCCAGCAGGCGTAAAGCCATGTTGACACCCCGCCGAAGCCGGCCTGTCGCGCCAGAAAGGCGGTGCAAAATCCTGACAGGGCGTAACGAATGTTTTACACCTCAAGTGTCGCGGTCACTCTTGCCTCCGAGCTTATCCTCCACGCTCGTCACCTTGTCGCCCATGCTCTGCTCCCGGTCGGTCCGGGTGCCCAGCTTGATAGTCGTGGTGATGCGCGGCGCCCCCATCTCGTGGACCACCTCATGGCAGCGCTTGACCACCGCCATCACCTCGTCCCACGGCCCTTCGATGTTGGTACCGTAGGCATGCATATGGTGCTCGAGGCCCGAGGCCTGGATGACCCGCTGGCAGGCGGCGATCTGCGGCGAGACCGACACCCCCACGCCCAGCGGTACGACACAGATATCGA
>NZ_AZQX01000212.1:0-9946 GCF_000568385.1 Halomonas sp. BC04 | reverse complement strand
CTGCTGGCCAGCGCCAAGATCGACCCGCGCGAGGCGCGCACCCCGCTCGAGCAGATGCCCCGCCATAACCGCGACTGCATCCGCGCTGCCGTGCATCGCATGAGCCAATACGCCGGCCGCCTCCGCGACCGCCTCGAGGGCGACAAACCCCACCCGAGCCGCGAGCTCGCCGCCCACGCCCGCCAGGCCTTGGCCGAAGGCAACACCAAGGCCGCCCTGCACTGGCTCGGCCTGATCGAAAGAGGAGTCGCGTAATGGCTACCCAACAGAAAACGATGAACGCCCTCTGGGAAAGTCGCATCGAGCTGGACGAGCTGGCCGCGCAGATGAGGCGGGACGCAAAGCCGAATACGCCCAGTTCCTGGAAGACGAAGCCCACAAGCTGGGCATGGTGCTGCTGAACGTAGAGAGCATCCTGCAGGACGCCGCCGAACAGCAAGCCACGGCACCGGGAACGCTCTGATGACGAGGCTCGCGGAATCCCTTCAGTTCGGCACCCCCGAGTGCCACCGCTGGCGGCAAGCCATCTTCGATGCCCTGCCCGGCTGGGCCGAGGATCTCGCTGGCGGCTTCGTGCATGTGGCCAAGCGTCACGGCAACGCCGCCGGCAACCGCTGGCTGACGCGCAATTCCCGCGACCTGGTCGACCCTGAGCGCATCTATACCCGCTTCGCACCCATCGCCAACGACCTGAAAAAAGCTGTGGCTGCCATCCGCCGGCGCGGCAACACCACCATTGAGGGCATCCAAGCGGCCAGCGCCTGGCTGGCCTACGTCGAGCGCAGCCTGATCATCGGCGGGTTCAACTGCACCCAGGACGACGACGCCCTGATCGACTACGCCACGGCCCATGCCACCGCCGTCGAGGACGAGCGCGCGCGCCTGATCGGCAGCATCGCCGAGCACAACCGCCGCTTACGCCTGGGCCTGCTGCCGCCGCCGCTGGACCTGCCGCGCCTCAAGGGCCGCACCGTATCGGCCCAGTCCCGCGAGCTGGCCACTATCGTCGCCAAGTCCCGCAACCCGCTGACGCCGCCCCCGGGCGGTATCCCGCTGATGGCGGTGTTCCGCTGGCAGCGCGCCCCGATGATGAGCATCACCGTTGCCGACGCCCTGGCACTGCGTAAGGCTCGCGCCCGCGCCGCCGTGCATGGCATCGAGCCGCCGCCTCGCAATGGCTCCATTGCCAGCCAGCTCGGCCGGCTGAGCGGCTCGAATTGGTGGCGTCGCAAGCTGCGCCGCCTTTCAGGCCGTCGCCTCGAGCAGATCCAGCGCGAAGCCTACCGGGTCCATGCCCAGGCCGGCATCTACTGCAGCGACCTGACCGTCGAGCGTCGGCGCAGCCAGAAGAACCGCAACCGTGCCTTGCTCGAAACCCTTGAGGCCATCAACCAGGAGGGCCAGACCTACACCCTCGCCGAGCTGGCAGAGTTGGGCCTGGCCAATCCGGACCACCGCCGGGCAGAGCTGATGCTGCGCATCCGCGACACCGAGGTCGAGGCACGCCGCCTGGGGCATGTCGGTGTGTTCTACACCCTGACCACGCCGGGCCGCTTCCACCCGGTCAATGCCAATAAGTACTGGAGCACCAAGCGCAAGCGCTACCAATACCACTGCCGTCGAAACAACAACTACGACGGCAGCACCCCGCGCGAGGCTCAGCAGTACCTACAGCAGCTGTGGGCCCGGGCACGCGCCCAGCTGGCCCGCGATGGCTTGGCCATCTACGGCATTCGCGTGGTGGAGCCCCACCACGACGGAACGCCCCATTGGCATCTCCTCGTGTGGATGAAGCCCGAGGATCAGGCCCGCGTCACCCAGGTGCTGCAGGAGTACGCCGAGGAAGACACCCCCGAAGAGCTCTACGACCGCCGTGGCAAAAAGACTACGGCCCGATTCGATGCCAAGCGCATCGACTACAGCAAGGGCACGGCGGCCGGCTACGTCGCCAAGTACATCTCGAAAAATATCAATGGCGAGCAGTTCGTCCGTGATGGCGTCGAGGACGATCAATTCGACCGCTACGACTACGACCTGACCGAGGCCGCCCCACGCATCGAGGCATGGGCCGCCGTTTGGGGCATCCGCCAGTTCCAGTTCCTGGGCCTGCCCTCGGTCACCGTCTGGCGTGAAGTCCGCCGGCTCACCGAGAAACAAGAGCAGCAGCTGCAGGAGTGGGAGGCGGCCACCCGCCCCGAACCCACTGCCGCCGAGCGCTTCCACGCTGTTCGAAAGGCCGCCAATGCCGGCGACTGGGCGGCATTCCTGCGCCTCATGGGCGGCCCCTGCACCCCGCGCAAGCAACAGCCGATCAAGCCCTGGCGCTTGATGGCCCAGGACCCCACCGGCGACGGCATCAGCCATGGCACCGGCGAGATCCGCCAGGGTATCGACGTGCTCGGCCGCTACGGCGACCCGGTCTGTGTGACCAAGGGCTTGGTGGTTTCCGGCCGTTATGGGGTTGATGCCGAATACCTCACCCGCCTTTACAGCTGGGAGGTGCGTTCAAAAGACCGCGCCCCAGCGGCGGGCACCCCGGGACGCGGCGAAGCCGCGGCCCCTTGGACTTGTGTCACTAACTGTACGGGCGTCGACCTGACGCCCCGCAATCCCTTCCCAAAAATCCCGGACGCCGAGGTTTTGGCGGCCCAGATCCGGCGGTTTGAAGAGTGGCGCGGTAGTGAAGAGGTCCGCGCCGAGATGGATGACGTCGATTTCGAGACTCGAGCCGCCCAGGCGGCAGCAAAACGGCTGATTCAGCACGACGCCACGGCCCGGCGAGTCCTCGCCGAGCGCGGCATCTACATCGAAGCGCCACCGTATGAGCCGGAAGAGTTCTACCCACCCGAGCTGTGTTGATGAAAAAGGAGAAAAACATGCGCCAACGAATGACCAGTCACCAGCCCCGCGGCGTCCTGCAGGATGCCGGCACCCTCGCGGTGCTCACCCCCAACCAGGGTGCGGTGGAACACCAGTTCGCCATGGTCGTGGCCTTCGAGTCAGAGGCCGATCTGCGACGCGCGATCGCCAACAGCCGGTGCGGCTACCGACTGGGCCAGAAAGCCCAGGAGCTGAGCCATGAATAGCCGCCTCTACCTGGTGCGCGACCCTGCCGGCCGCGTCGATCCCTACAGCCCCGCCACCACCCAGGGCCGCGCCGTTCAGCAATTCGTATCGCGCCGCGCCGGCCGTCCGGTACGCAGCGCCGTGGCCTGGCTGGTGTGGCTCAACGATTGGCGCAAAGGCTGCCGCGTCGTCTACCTGCCCGCCATCCCGAACGAGGACCTGAACCATGGCCGATAACGCCGACATCGCCACCGAGATCATGGAACGTCGCCTCGAGGGCGCGCTGGCCAACCGGCCGCGCTGGATCGGCATCGATCACGCTGCAACCGAGTGCGACGACTGCGGCCATGAGATCCCGGCCGCCCGCCGCAAGGCAGCCCCCTGGGCAACCACTTGCATCGAGTGCCAGGGCATCCGCGAACAAAGAGCCCGACCCTACCGCTAGAAGGAGGACTGAAATGCAGCAATCACAGCGAGCGGATGCCTTCCATCATGAACCGAGCGCCCAGGCCAAGGATCTGACCCACGGCCTTCTTGGCCGCATCGGTTGCTCCTTCCTGAGTGGCAGCGGTGAGCTGCTCGCCCAGGCTCGGTTCATCACTCAGGTTTTCAGGCTTCACCTTGAGGAGCTCCAGTCCTTTGGCCGTCAGGACCACTTCCCTGACTATCAGGTTGTTCGGGTCTCTATCGGCGGTGTTGATGTACCCCGCCTGACGAAGCCACTCACAAGTCGAAATGAAAAATTCAGACTGGCTGGAGGCCACCTCACTCATTACATGCTCGTTGTAGGCCAACGGCTGATCGACGAAGTCCTTTGCCAGCAGTATGGCCGGAACCGGAAAAGTGCTGTAGAGGCGAGCGAGCACCTGACCAGTCAACTCGTCGAAGAAGGAGATATTGTCTCGTTCGGGCATGGAGGGCTCATCCAATGAGTGTGTCGGTACAGGATAAAGAGATCCGAAGTATCTGCCACATCATGGATCTTCAAGTAACGAAGCAGATGAACCACGAGCAGTCCGAGCGGTATTGGCTGAGCGTGATCCAGAACCTTCCTCCTGAGAAGGTAGCCATGGCTTTAGCCCTGAAGCTTCCGGAGTATGTCATCCCATCCCAGCGGAGGAGGCCATGACCACCACACGGAGAGGCGGTCCAATGGCCCGCCAGGCCGCCATGCTCTGCCAGGATCCGGTGTTCCGGCTCTACCTGGACCGCCGCCGGCGCTACAAGCACGGCCTCACCAATGGCCAGCTACCGGACGGCACTCATAACCAGCAGGACGCACGCGACTGGCTAATCGCAGCTTGCCGCATCAAGAGCCGTGCCGACCTAGACCACGACGAGCAGGCCGAGAAGACCTTTCGCCAGATCCGCCACCGCTTCAATGCCTGGCGAGCCAAGAACAAGGGGAACCCATGAAGACTGAATTCGTGCTGCTGGCTTGCTACGAGAAGCCGCTGATACCGCTGGAAACCTTCTGCACAGACATCATGGGCATCAAGCTGCAGACAGCCCGCAACAGGATCGCCGCCGGCACCTTCCCGGTGCCGCTGACCCGTACCGGCAGTTCACCCATGGTCCATATCTCCGATGCCGCAAAGTACATCGATCAGCAACGCGAGAGCGCAGCCTAGCCGGCGCGCTCTTGATCACGCTTCGCAAGATCACCGGCTTTCAAGTTCACATAGCGCCGCAAGCTGCCCCAGTCACGATGGCCCGACACCAGGGCCACCTCCTGGATCTGATAGCCACGCTCGAACAGCCGGCTGATTCCCTCATGGCGCAAGTCATGAAAATGCAGGTCCTCGATTTTCAGATACTGGCAGATCCGTCGAAAGCCATTGCCTACCGAATCCGACCCGAACGGGAAAACCCGTTCATCGACCTTGGGTTGTGCTTCGATGATCGCCCGGCTATCCCCCATCAACGGCACCTCCTGGTCCGTCTTCTGCGTCGGATGCTTGCGCAGCCGGATGATCACGGTGCCCGAAGCCAGATCGACATCAGCCCAGCGCAGGTTGCAGATCTCATCCAGCCGCATGCACGACTCCACCGCGAAGCGGACCAGGTCGTGATAGCGAATACGCCGAAGGGCTCGGTTGTGCTTGGTGTGCACCAGGATCGCATCGAGCTCCTCGGCCGTAGGCCGCCGATCACGGCTTTGCGGCGACCCAATCACGCCCGCACGCTTCAAGCCTTCCCGCCAGCCGGCCATCTTTACCCGATACTCCGCTGACAGACTGCCCTCGACGATCGCCGTCGTCACCGCGCCCGACAGAAACATGATGTCGTGCTTGGTGGTGGCTGGCTTGACGCCATCCACCTCGATGCGGGTCCTGCAGTAGTCGTAAAGCTTGGTGTAAGTCAGCTCTGAAACCAGGGTTTCGGCGTCCAGTCCGGCCGCCAGCTTGCGCTCCGAGGTGTGATTCTTCCGGCCCCGGTCAGATGTCTGGTCGAGATGTGCCAGGTGACCTTTGAAGAGATCGCCCAGCGTCGGAACCGGCCCCTGCCCAACAAGGCCCGCCTCGATACCATCCTCTACCTGGCGCGCCCACGCCTGAGCGCGCGCCTTCGTGCTGAATGTCTTGCTCTGTGAGCCATGCCCTTTCTTGCGTACAATGGCCCTCCAACGAGCCCCGCGCTTCTGATATGTCGCCATGATGTACCACTCTCCCGCCGAAATCGGGCCAAGACCGCCAACTGGTGCAATCATGGTACAGCAAGGCCGGTTTTATACGGTATTTCGTGGTAATCAACGGTATGAATATACAGTATTACCAAATCGGTAAGATATTGAAATGACTAGAAACACCACAGCTGACAGGGCTAGATTGTTTTCAATTGCCCCGATGATGGACTGGACGACCAGGGACCAGAGAGCCTTCGCGCGCACGCTGACCCGGCGCGCACTGCTGTATACCGAGATGGTCACCACCGGTGCCATTCTCCACGGCAGCCCGCGGGAGCGCTTCCTCGGTTACGATGCGGTGGAGCATCCCCTGGCGCTGCAGCTGGGCGGCAGCGATGCCGGCGAGCTGGCGGAGTGTGCGGCCATCGCTGAGGCGTGGGGCTATGACGAAGTCAATCTCAATGTGGGCTGCCCAAGCGACCGGGTGCAGAACAACCTGATCGGCGCCTGCCTGATGGCCTATCCGGAGAAGGTGGCGGCAGCGGTGCGCGCCATGCGCGAGGCGGTGTCGATCCCGGTGACGGTGAAGTGCCGTATTGGTATCGATGACCAGGACGAGGACGCCGACCTGGAACGCTTCATCGCCCAGGTAGCGGATGCCGGCTGCGAGGTGTTCATCGTGCATGCGCGCAAGGCGTGGCTGCAGGGGCTCTCGCCCAAGCAGAACCGTGACGTGCCGCCGCTCAACTACCCGCGGGTGCATCGCCTCAAAGCGAGTCGCCCGGAATTGCATATCGGAATCAACGGCGGTATCAAGACGCTGGAGGCGTGCCGAGAACAGCTCGACCATGTGGACAGCGTAATGGTCGGTCGCGAGGCCTATCAGAACCCCTGGCTATTGGCTGGGGTGGACGAGTCGCTCTACGGCGTGGCGGGCCCGGCAACCAGCCGCCACGCCGCTGCCCGCGCCTTTCGCCCCTATATTGCCCGTCGCCTCGACGAGGGCGCCAAGCTCAACCACATCACACGCCACCTGCTGGGTCTGTTCCAGGGCCGGCCGGGCGGGCGCCGCTTCCGTCGCCACTTATCCGAGAACGGCCACCTGGACGGCGCCTGCCTGAGGGTCTTCGACGACGCGCTCAGCCTGGTGCCAGAAACGACTCCCGAAAAAAAGACAAACCCGTTGACCGAGACTGAAACCGAGACTGCCTGACGCTCAATAGAGCGAGTCCGGCGGCGGCTCCAGGCTGGAATGGAACCCCTCAACGGCGTTCTCGGCTTCCTCGATCTCATCGAAACGGGCGATGTGGAACAGTGCTTCACCCTCGTTGGCCAGTGGCAGCCGGCTCATGCCGATAACGATACCATCGGCCATGGATATGACGGCCTCTTCGGCGTTCCCGAAGGGGTCGGCCACCTTGCCCAGCACCTCGCCCTTCGCCACGCGCGCCCCGAGGCGCACCTTCGGCCGCAGAATGCCATCGATGGCGCCCGCGCCCAACTGGAGCCGTTGGCCAGTTCCGCCGCGGGCGGCAGTCGGCGCCGATGCTCGCCGGTGAGCATGCCCAGCCGCCGCATGACCCGCAGCACCCCACGGACCCCCGGGGTGATCGCCCATTCGTCGAAACGCAGTGCCTCACCGGCCTCGTAGGTCAGCACGGGGATACCCCGGTTCTGAGCGTAGTGGCGCAGGCTGCCCTCACGGAGCTCCGCGTTCAGAATCACCGGCGCGCCGAAGGCGTTGGCCATGCGCTCGGTCTCGCTGCCGGGGCTGAGCTGGGCACGAATCTGCGGCAGGTTGGTGCGATGAATGGCGCCGGTGTGCAGATCGATGATATGACTGGCATGGTCGACGATCTGCTCGCGGAACAGGGCCGCGACACGCCCCCCCAGTGAACCCGACTCACTGCCGGGAAAGCAGCGATTGAGGTCCCGTCGATCCGGCAGGTAGCGCGTGTGCTGCATGAAGCCGAACACGTTGACGATCGGTACCGCCACCAGGGTACCGCGCAGCCCCTGGATCTGCTTCGAGCGCAGCAGTCGGCGGACGATCTCGACGCTGTTGATCTCGTCGCCGTGAATGCCGCCACAGACCAGCAGTATCGGCCCCGGCTGACGACCGTGAACCACTTCCACGGGGATGTGCAGCGGCGCATGGGTGTAGAGGCGTGCCACCGGCACATCGATCTGGATTCGGTGACCCGGCATCACCTTGACGCCGGCGAGTTCGAAGGGGGCACGAGCCATGCTGCGGTTTCCTGTAACAGAACAGTGTTCACCCACTTATACCGCGATGGCGGCAAAATGACGAGGGTGAACCTCACACCGCATCCATACACAGTTGAATGTAAAAAACCGGCCGCTCCGGTAGAATGATGGCCATACCCCGTCACGGAGAAACGCCCCCTACCATGGCCCGACGCACCAAGGCGGAAGCTGCTGCCACCCGTGAAGCCCTGCTGGATGCCGCCGAGGAGATATTTCTCGAACGCGGCGTCGCGCGCACCTCGCTGGAACAGATTGCCCGCCAGGCAGGCATGACCCGTGGCGCGGTATACTGGCACTTCCGCAACAAGGCCGACCTGTTTCGTGCCATGCTCGACCGGGTTCGCATGCCCTTTCAGGAACTGGTTGACGAAGCCGATGATCCGGCACTCGCCGATGCGCCGCTCGAGGCGATTCGCCTGGCCTGCCGCCAGGGCTTTGCGCGGCTCGAGCAGCCCCGCTATCGCCGGGTCCACGCCATCCTGATCCACCACTGCGAAATCTTTGGCGAAATCGACCCCCTGGCCATGCAGAACGAAATCGCCGCGGAGTCCTCAGGCGCCCTCATCGAATACTTCACGGTGGCCTGGGAACACCAACTGCTGCGGCCCGACATCACGCCGGAACTGGCAGCGCGGCTGCTGCAGTCCAGCCTGGGCGGTCTCTTCCACGACTGGCTGCGCAACCACGAGCAGTTCTCCATCCGCGAGCGCGGCATGGAGCTGGTCGATACGCTGCTGCAACTGCTCGCTCGCGAACCTTGACGCTTAGCGACACCACAACGACAACGGGCCGGATCCCTTGGGGATCCGGCCCGTTGTCATTCACGCCTAGGCTACGTACGAAAAGTCGAGCGTAGGCAGTTTTCGTACTGAGCCCAGGCAGTTCTCAGGCGCCGGCCTCCCAACCACCACCCAGCGCCTTGAACAGCGTGGCGGTTGCAGTCAGGCGGTCGCGCATCGCCTCCGACAGCGCAAGCTCCGCCGAGAGCAGTGCCCGCTGGGCATCGAGCAGCTCGATGAAGCCGACGAAGCCTTCCCGATAGCGCACTTCCGCGAGCTCCAGGGTGCGCGCCAGCGCCTCCACCTGGGCCCGTGTCGCCTCGATACGCTCGCCGCTGGTCTCGAAGGTGACCAGGGCGTTGCGAACCTCGTTGAACGCCTGGTTCACCGTGGCACGGTACTGGACCTCGGCCTGGGCAGCCAGCGCTTCGGCGGTGTCGACCCGGGAACGGGAGCGACCGAAGTCGAACAGCGGCCCCATGACCGTGGCGGAGAGTCCCAAGGTCTGGGCAGCGGTAGTGAACAGGTCGCTGGAATCCCCCGCCGCCGTGCCCAGGAAGGCGCCCAGGTTCAGGGAGGGCAGGCGACTCGCCTCGGCGACGCCAATGGAGGCATTGGCCACGATCAGCCCGGCCTCGGCGGAACGGATATCCGGCCGTCGCTGCAGCAGGCTGGACGGCAATACGGCCGGTACGCCTTCGGGGAGCACGATAGCCGCCAGTTGGGTGTCTCCGAAATCGAGCTCGCCCATCAGTTCCGCCGGGCTCATCCCCGCCAGGATGGCCAGCGCACCCTCAAGCATCCTGACCCGCTGCTTCTGGCCGGGCAACTGGGCGCGGGTGGTTTCCAGCTCCGACTGGGCCTGACGCAGTGCCAGCTCACCGGTCTCACCGGCGTCGAAGCGAATCTGCTCGATCCGGTAGGTTTCCTCACGGGAAGCCACCGTCTCCTCGGTGATCCTGAGCTGCCGCTCGGCATTGCGCAGGTCGAAGTAGGTGGCCACCACATCGGCGATCACGTTCAGGCGCACCGCATCACGGGCGAACTCGCTCTGCTCGAGCAGTGCCTCGGAGGCCTCGCGCTCGCGGGCCAGCCGGCCCCAGAGATCGAGCTCATAGTTGAGCACACCGGCCAGCGAGAACAGATTGCCGGTCGTACCCTGTCCCAGGGGGGAGGCCGTGCCGGGCGTGCGCTCCCGCGAGGCCTC
>NZ_AZQX01000211.1:0-7604 GCF_000568385.1 Halomonas sp. BC04 | reverse complement strand
GGTGGTGCCACATCTCGCCGCCCGACTGGTGCGCGATCGCGGCCACCTGAAACGGCTGCTGGCACGCCTGGCGGAACTAGGCGTTGAAGACGCCTTCGTGGTGGGCGGCGACGCCGAGCGCCCGGTGGGTGRCTTTCCCCATGGCCTTGCGCTGCTCGAGGCCATGGCCCAGCTGTCGATGCGGCCCGAGCGTGTCGGGGTGCCCGCCTATCCGGAAGGCCATCACCATATCGAGGCGGCGTCCCTGCAGCGCGATCTCGAGGCCAAGGCGGCGCTTGCCGACTATGCCGTCACCCAGCTCTGTTTCGACCCCGGCCCCCTGCTGGCCTGGCGCGAGCGGCAGCGGCGGCTCGGCCTGCGCCTGCCAATCTATGCCGGCATTCCCGGGGTGATGGAGCGCAAGCGGCTGATCAGCATCGCCCTGCGGCTCGGTCTCGGCCCCTCGGTACGGGCCTTGAGGCGTCAGGGCGGTTGGATGACCCGCCTGTTCGGGCCGGCCGTCTATCGCCCCGACGTCCTGCTGCGGAGTCTCTGGCCGTGCCTGGGGAAAGGCAACACAGGCTTCGTCGGCTTGCATGTCTATACCTTCAACCAGGTCGGCCCCACCCGCGCCTGGCTGGAGACGCTGCCGAGCAGCAGGGCCACCACGCTCACCAGCAGGGCATAGGGCAGTTGGGTGAGCGGCTAGCCTGGCCGGCCAGGGTGCGGCGCTGGGCGCCTGGTACTATTCCCGGCGCGACTGGCTGGGATACTGAGACAGTTTTCGGGCAAAGTCCAAGGCTGTCGCTTTATGCCGACGCCTGGTCAGACATTGTGGAAGTGAAGGGCAGAAGCACTTTCATACCTCGCGGCAGCGTATACTGATCGTCAATTCCCTGGCGGCGCCGGATGCGCCGTCTCTCATCGCATTCTCCGCACATCGACCGGAGCCGACCCTTGTGTTTTGTCGGCAAGGCGCCTGTGCGCCACAGAGGAGGTGACAGATGAACAAATCAACCGTCGTTGGTACGACACTGGCCGTTTTCGGTCTGGGTGGACTGGCATTTGGCGCCTGGCAGGTCCAGCAGCCCCCCGTGGAGAGCGGCCCCCAGTTTGGCGAGATCGTTGGCATGGAGCGTGTCACGCGAAGCGTCGAGACGCCCCGTGAGGTATGCGAGGACATCGTGGTAAGCCAAGCAGCACCGCAGCAACCCAGCCGTGACCCCAACCGTATCGCCGGCACGGCTGCAGGTGCCGTTGTCGGCGGCCTGTTGGGCAATCAGGTCGGAGGTGGCAGCGGCAAGACGCTGGCTACCGTTGCCGGTGTCGTCGGCGGCGGCCTGGCGGGACGCGAAGTGCAGGGGCGCATCGAGGCCAATCAGGCGCCGGAGACCTACACGACCACACAGCGTCAGTGCCACACGGTCATGGACAGCTCCGAAGAGACCGTCGGCTATGACGTGACCTGGCGACACGGTGAAATGACCGATGTCTCGCGCCTGGATCATCGGCCCGAGGGCAACCGCGTGCTGCTCGAGGAGGGCCGGCCGCGCTGGGACCTGCCGATGGCCAGCGACGGCTGAGGCTTGCTGCCAAGGTAGGCCTTTCAAGCTCCTCTCGATAACCGCTTCGACGTGGCGCCCTGACTTCGGTCGGGGCGTTGTCGTCTAGACATGTCTGAGGTACCACTCGTACTCGAGCTGGCTCACCGCCTGCATGGCCTGGGCACGCTCCGCGCGACGGTTGGCGATGAAGACCTTGATGAAATCGTGGCCCAGGGCCTCGCCCAGGGGGGCATTGGTTTCCAGCAGCTCGAGGGCGTGCAGCCAGCTGTTTGTCAGGCTGGGGGGAAACTGGTCGTAGGCATTCCCCGTTACCGGTGCGGGCGGCGCCAGGCGTTGCCGAATGCCGTAGTCGATACCGGCCAGCAGCGTGGCCAGCAGCAGGTAGGGGTTGGCGTCGGCGCCGGCGACACGGTGCTCGATACGACGGGCACCGTTGGGCCCGGAGGGGATGCGTAGTGCCACCGAGCGGTTGTCGTAGCCCCAGGTGGGCGCCATGGGCACATACAGCCCCGGTTGAAAGCGGCGGAAAGAGTTGAGATTGGGTGCGCAGATCGCCATGGAGGCCGGCATCAGTTCCAGCAGGCCGGCGATGGCGTGCTGCAGCTTCGGTGTGCCCAGTGAGTCACCACCAGCATCGCTGAAGACATTGTTGCCGGCGTCGTCCAGCAGGCTGATGTGCACGTGGGTCCCGTTGCCGGCTTCCAATCCATAGGGCTTGGCCATGAAGGTCGCTTCGAAGCCGTGGTTCAGCGCTACCCCCTTGATCAGTCGCTTGAGCAGCACGGCACTGTCGCAGGCCAGAAGGGCATCATCGCAGTGAATCAGGTTGATCTCGAACTGTCCCGGGGCGCACTCCTTGAGCGCCGTATCCAGTGGCAGTTCCTGTACCCGGGCTGCCGACTGGACGTCATCGAGGAAGTCGGCGTACTCGTCCAGTTCCTGGATCGAGTAAAGCTGGCTCTGGGTGGCGCGCTCACCGCTGCGGGGCGAGCAGGGTGGCTGTATTGCGCCGGTGGCCGTGCGCAGCCTGTCCACCAGGTAGAACTCCATCTCGACGGCGACCACCGGGGTCAGGCCGGCCGCCCCGAAGCGATTCAGGACTCGTTGCAGCACCTGGCGTGGATCGGCAAAGAAGGGGGTCTCATCGGCCTCGACCATGGTCATCAGCAGCTGGGCCTGGCGCCCCTTGCGCAACCAGGGGCTGGGCATCAGCGAACCTTGCAATGGACGGCAGACGCGATCGCTGTCACCAATGGCAAGCCCCAGGCCGGTGGCCTCGATGGTGTTGCCGTTGATGTCCAGGGCGAAGACCGAAGCCGGCAGATTGACACCATTGAGGCAGACCTTCTCCAGGTTGGTGCCAGGAATGCGCTTGCCGCGCATGACGCCGTTGAGATCGCTGATCAGCAGGTCGATGCTATCCACATCGGGGTGGCACTCGAGGAAGGTCCGGGCTTGAGCGACGGTAAGCGACGCCATGAAGTCACCTGTATTGTTCGGTTGCGCTGTCATAGTGGCTAATCTTTCAGCCACGACCAAGTGTTGTCAAATCCTTTACGCAATGGTTGTGCGAGGCGTTTCGATTTTTTTTCTTTAACTTGCTGTATATTAAGCATATGGTCATAGTTTCATAAGAAATTCTTTGATTTTTGAGCGGCCTTGTTGGAAAGATTACTCAACGCGGCTATGGTGGCCGTAGTTGACCATCCTGCTCACGAGCATTCGAAGGAGGCTGCCGATGCAGAGCCGACCCCTGGTGGGAGTCATCGCCTGTCGCCGCAACGTGGAAGGGCACGCCGCCCACGTGGTGACCGACAAGTACTTGAGCACGCTGCGCGACTATGGCCTGGCACCGGTGGTGCTTCCGGTCTGGCAGGATGCCGTTGATGGCGATCTGCTCGCCCATCTGGATGGGCTGCTGCTCACTGGCAGCTATTCCAACGTGGAACCCTCCCGCTACGGCGCCGAGCGGGCACCGGAAAACACCCGGGATGACCTGCATCGCGACGCCGCTGCGCTGGCCTGGATACCCGCCGCCATTGCCAGCGGCCAGCCTCTGCTGGGCATCTGCCGTGGATTCCAGGAGCTCAACGTGGCCTATGGTGGCACGCTGCACCAAGCGGTGCAGAACGTGCCCAGTCTGCTCGATCATCGGGAGCCCGATGCCGACTATGCAGCCCGCTACGCCCCGGCACACGACATCGTGGTGGAGCCCGGTGGCCGGCTCGCTGCGCTCTATCCCGAGTCGTGTTCCAAGGTCAATTCGCTGCACCAGCAGGGCATCGATCGACTGGGTGAGGGGCTCTGCGTGGAGGCGCGGGCGCAGGATGGCCTGGTCGAGGCGGTTTCTGTCGCCGCAGCAAAGGACTTTGCCCTGGCCGTACAGTGGCATCCTGAATGGGTGCCGGCGGAACATCCGCTCTACCACGCCCTATTCGAAGGATTTGCCGCGGCCTGTTGCGGGCATCGTGATCGGCGTGCTCGGGCTGTCGATCCGACCACCGCCTGAGGCAGAGGTAATATGTCATGAATACCCGTGAATACCAGGCGCTGGATCGCGCCCACCATCTGCACCCCTTCACCGACTTCAAGGCGCTGGGCGAGGAGGGCAGCCGCATTGTCACCCGCGCCGAGGGTGTCTATATCCACGACAGCGAAGGCAACCGCATCCTCGACGGCATGGCCGGGTTGTGGTGCGTCAACCTGGGCTACGGCCGCGAGGAGCTGGTCGAGGCGGCTAGCGCGCAGCTGCGTGAATTGCCCTACTACAACAATTTCTTCAAGAGCGCCCATCCGCCGGCCGTCGAGCTGGCCGAGGCGTTGTGCCGGCTGGCGCCGGCGCACATGAACCGGGTGTTCTTCACCGGTTCGGGGTCCGAGGCCAACGATACCGCGCTGCGCATGGTGCGCCGCTACTGGCAGCTCGAGGGTAAGCCAGACAAGCAGTGGATCATCTCGCGGGAGAACGCCTATCACGGCTCCACCGTGGCAGGCCTGAGCCTCGGCGGCATGGCGCCGATGCAGGCGCAGGGTGGCCCTCTGGTGCCGAAGATTGCCCACGTGCGCCAGCCCTATTGGTTCGGTGAAGGGCGTGAAATGAACCTGATGCCTTCGGTCGCGAGTGTGCCGCGGCCCTCGAGGCCAAGATTCACGAGCTCGGCGAGGAGAACGTCGCCGCCTTCATCGCCGAGCCCGTGCAGGGTGCGGGAGGTGCCATCATCCCACCTGCCAGCTACTGGCCGGCGGTGAAGGAGGTGTTGGCGCGCCACGACATCCTGCTGGTCATGGACGAGGTGATCTGCGGTTTCGGCCGTCTGGGCGAATGGTTCGGCAGCCAGCACTACGGTCTCGAACCCGACCTCATGCCCATCGCCAAGGGGCTCTCATCCGGCTACCTGCCGATCGGCGGCGTGCTGGTGGGCGACCGTGTCGCTGACGCCCTGGTCGAGCGTGGCGGCGAGTTCTTCCATGGCTTCACCTATTCCGGTCATCCGGTGTGTGCCGCGGTGGCGCTGAAGAATCTGGAGCTGATGCGGGCCGAGGGCATCGTCGAGCGGGTGCGCGACGACATTGGTCCCTACCTGGCCAAGTGCTGGGCCTCCCTCGGCGACCACCCGCTGGTGGGAGAGTCCCGTTCGCTGGGACTGATCGGTGCACTGGAGCTGGTGGCCGACAAGGCCCGCAGGGAGCGCTTTCCCAAGTCGCTCGGTGTCGGCAACCTCTGTCGCGACATCTGCTTCGACATTGGCCTGGTGATGCGTTCGGTGGGTGATACGATGATCATCTCGCCGCCGTTGGTGATCACCCGTGCCGAGGTCGACGAGCTGGTCCGCCTGGCCCGCCAGGCGCTGGACGAGACAGCACGACGGTTGGCCGCACGAGGAGCCGCGGATGACCAAACCAACATAGAGGAGTCCCCATCGTGAGCCGTTCCCCATCTCCCCGTACCCTGGCCGACTGGCAGGCCATGGCCGCCGGGCTCGACTTCGAGTCGCGCGCTTTCATCGATGACGCTTTCGTCGATGCGGTGAGCGGCGACACCTTTGCTTCGATCAACCCCGCCTCCGGCGAGACCCTGGCCCGGGTGGCGAGCTGTGACGCACCCGATGCCGAGCGAGCCGTGGCGGTTGCCCGCGCGGCCTTCGCCGGCGGCGATTGGTCGCGGCTGGCGCCGGGCAAGCGCAAGAAGATCCTGCTGCGCCTGGCCGACCTGATGGAGGCCAACAAGCACGAGCTGGCGCTGATCGACACCCTCGACATGGGTAAGCCTGTGAAAAGCTCGCTGGGCGACATGGCCGGTGCCATCGCCTGTATTCGCTACCAGGCCGAATGCATCGACAAGCTTTACGGCGAGGTGGCGCCTACCGGTGAGGAGTCCCTGGCGCTGGTACTGCGCGAGCCCATCGGCGTGGTGGCGGCCATCGTGCCATGGAATTTCCCGCTGATGATGACCGCCTGGAAGATCGCCCCGGCGCTGGCGGCCGGCAACAGTGTGATCCTCAAGCCCTCGGAGAAGTCGCCGCTCTCGGCACTGCGGCTGGCCCAGCTGGCCCATGAGGCGGGCATGCCCCGCGGTACATTCCAGGTGCTGCCGGGTTTCGGCCAGACCGTGGGCAAGGCCCTGGCACTCTCCATGGAGGTCGATTGTCTCGCCTTCACCGGCTCCACTGCCGTGGGCAAGCAGCTGATGCAGTACGCCGGCCAGTCCAATCTCAAGCGCGTCTACCTTGAGTGCGGCGGCAAGAGCCCCAACCTGGTCTTCGCCGACTGCAAGGAGCTGGACAAGGTGGCGAGCCACGCCGCCGCTGCGATCTTCCACAACCAGGGCGAGGTGTGCATCGCCGGTTCGCGGCTGCTGGTAGAGAACGCCATCCGCGAGGAGTTCGTCGAACGCGTCTTGAAGGCAGCGGAAGGCATGCAGCCCGGTGACCCGCTCGACCCAGAGAGCTTCATGGGCGCCATCGTCGATGAGACCCAGCACCGGCGTATCCTCGACTTTATCCGCCAGGGCGTGGAGGAGGGCGCGCGGCTGCGTACCGGCGGCCAGGCGCTGGATGGTCCGGGGTTGTTCATTCCGCCTACGGTGTTCGATGGGGTGACACCTCAGATGACCATCGGCCGCGAGGAGATCTTCGGCCCGGTGCTGGCGGTGTTCGGCTTCGACTCGGAGGAGGAGGCCGTGGCCATGGCCAACGACACGCCCTACGGCCTTGCCGCCGGCCTGTGGAGCCAGGACATCGACCGCATCATGCGGGTGACGCGGCGGCTGCAGTCGGGTCAGGTGTTTGTCAACAACTGGGCCGGCGGCGACCAGACCATGCCCTTCGGCGGGGTCAAGCAGTCGGGCAACGGCCGCGACAAGTCGCACCACAGCCTGGAGGAGTACTCCAACCTGAAGAGCGTGTGGATGACGCTTCAGATGGGCTGAGACGAGGGGAGGGAGCGAGCGGTTGCGACAGGTATACTGGCGCGACGACCGCTCGCAGGAGAATGCCCCTTGAATGATCTGACGACGCTGCTGACCTCCCTCCCCACCGGATATGTCATGGTGCTTTCGGCGCTGGTGGCGTTCCTGCTGGCCTTTGGCTTGGCCAGTCTTCTCGCCGCTCGCCGTCAGCGCACGGAGGCACGAGAGCAAAGCGCTGCCCTGGCTGAACTGCGCCAGCGGCTCGCCGAGCGCGAGCGACGCCTGGATGAGTTGCAGCACATGCTTGGCGAGGCGCAGGTGAAGGAGGCGCGTCTATCTACCACCCTGGAGCAGAAGCAGCAGCACTTTGCCGAACAGGTCACGCTGCTGCGCGAGAGCCGCGACCAGCTCAAGCAGGAATTCGAGAACCTGGCCAACGAGATACTCGAACGCAAGGGCAAGGCGTTCTCGGAGCTGTCCCAGAAGCATATCAGCGGCCTGTTGCAGCCCATCCAGAGCGAGATGAAGGGCTTTCGCGAGAAAGTGGAATCCATCCACCGCTTCGATACCGAGCAGCGCGCCAGCCTGCGCACCGAGCTCAAGCATCTGCAGGGCCTCAACCGCGAGATCACCGATCAGGCCGATCGTCTGAC
>NZ_AZQX01000210.1:0-11870 GCF_000568385.1 Halomonas sp. BC04 | reverse complement strand
ACCACTCCACCAGCGATTCCCCGGGTCCGGGGCGTACCTGTTCGACGAAGGCCTCGATCTGGCGCCACTTGCGCCCACCCACATGCTGGCCCCATTCGGAGGGCAGAGAGGCCACTGGCGCGGGCAGTGTCGGCAGGTCAACCAGCGCCTCCAGCGCCGCCACCGGCAGCCACTCGCCCAGCGGCGAGGCATGGAAGGGGGAGGCCTGCAGCCGCACCACGTCCTGCTCACTCAACCCCAGCAGGGCATCGCCGAGTACTGCAAAATCGTCGGGCCAGGGCAGGTGACGATACTGAAACGGCAGTGGCCGCCACAGCGGCTGCCAGCGGGAAAGCAGCTCGGTGAGGCGGGTGAGGCGGTGGTTGTCCGGCAGCGTCGACTCCCCTTGTCCGGGCTCAAACAATGACTAGTACTCAATGCGGGAAGCGGTGATATCGAACGCCACGGCGATATCGATCCCCTCTTCCAGGTTCGGCGCGTCGCCCAGGGCCTCCTGCAAGGCCAGAACGCCCTTCACGCTGCCAACCACCCGCGCGACGCCCCCCTCCACCGCGAAGGTATCCAGGGTCAACCGCACATCGGCCCCTTCCGAGGTGTAAACGGGCGGCATCGCCGAGGTGCCGATCAGGTTGAGCACGTCGTAATGGAGCAACTCCCCATCCTTGAATGCCATGCTGATGGAGAGTGAATCCCGGCTTCGCCTTCCGTCGGGGTCGGCGAAGCCGACGATATCGACCAGGAAGTCACCGTCGCCGACATCGGTAAAGGTGGCGCTGCTCTCATTGTCCTGGCGCAGGATATACCACTCCCGCTCGTTGCCATCGAGCTCGCCTTCCAGGCGCTCCGCCATGGCCGACATCGGCCAGAGGCCGGCGACCAGGATCATGCCGAACGCTATCGCTAGCCATTGTCTCATGTGCTCCCCCTTGCCTGAATCGGCCCCTGAGCCATCGCGGCCCGCAGGGTTCACTATGCAAATACGTTCCATCCGTTCGACCGGAGATGAACGCGCTTGGCGGTGGCTACGTCAGTAGATGAGGCTTTAGCCATTGACGCAACTGTGGCCCCTGTAGCAAACCGGGCTGACGTGCCACCTCCTGGCCACCCCGGAAAACGATCAGGGTGGGAATACTGCGAATGCCGAAACGGCCGGCCAACGCCTGCTGGGCTTCGGTATCCAGCTTGGCGAACCGCATCCGTGGCTCGAGCTCCCTCGCCGCCTCGGCGAAAATCGGTGCCATCGTCTTGCAGGGGCCGCACCAGCTCGCCCAGAAGTCCACCACGACCGGCATTTCGCTTCGCTCGACCATGGCACGAAAATTCTCCTGGGTCAGCTCGACCGGCTCGCCGGTAAATAGCCGGCTCTTGCAACTGCCGCAGGTCGGGCCATCGCCCAGGCGCGCCTGGCTGACGCGGTTGACGGCGCCGCAACTGGGGCAGCAAGAATGATGGAGGCGGACATGAAGGGCTCCTTGATAGCGGGTTTGCCTACAACGGGTTTGCCTACAAGATGACGCCAGAGCCCAAGTCCATCAAGGGTTTCCGACGGGCAGTCGCGCCACTCCCTGCGCTGAAGTGGTAAGGTTGACCTGCCAGCCACCTTGGCGACATCCACCGGAGGGTTGTGAGAAATGAGTAGAGCCTATGTCGTGGGAAACGTCACCATCAGGGATGCCGATAAGTGGGCGCAGTACGTCGCCGAGGTGCCCGACACCCTCACGCCATGGGGCGGCGAGATCCTGCTGCGTGGCAGACAGGCGGCCCTGCTGGCGGGCCAGGCGCCGCACCGCAACCTGGTGGTGCTCTCCTTTCCCGACCTGGACGCGATCGACCGATGGTACGCCTCTGCCGCTTATCAGGCGCTGATTTCGCTGCGTGACGAGGCCGCAACGGTCGATCTGGCCGCCTATGAGGCCTGAGTGTTATCGTCTGCGCTCCACTGATTTCGCAGGGGCATTCCATGTCACAGAAGATCTACTGCACCGCCAGTTTCCGACCCAAGCCCGGCAAGGAGAAGGCAGTGTTCAAGGCACTCCAGGCGCTCGAGCCCAATGCCCATCGCGAAGATGCTTGCCTGCTCTATACCGTCACCCGCCAGATCGACAACCCCTTTGCCCAGGGTGAGAGCTTCCCCATCGTCTTCCATGAGATCTGGGCCAACCGTGAAGCCTTCGAGGCACACTGCCAGCGCAGCGAGATCCAGCAGTTCTTCCAGTCACAGGTCGAATCACCCGAGGGCGATATCGAGGCGGCCAATGTCTGCGTCTACACCGACGAACCGATCGATTTCGATGCACCCCAGCTATAAAGGTAACTTGTATAAAGGTTACCTGCGCACTTTCGCGGAGCGGGTGGGAGCCGCGGCTCTCACCCGTGGTATATCCCTGCCAGCATACCGTCAGCCTTCAAGGAGTTCCCCATGGGGCGCCTGTTCTCTCTTATCGTGATCGTGGGCCTGGCATATGGCGGGCTCTACCTCTACTACGGCGTGGCGATGAAGCAGGTCATCGAGCAGCAGATCGACGACCACGGCCTCTCCGCCCTGGAGGTGGAGCGTATCCACTATGGCCCGCTGGCACCGGTCACCACGCAAGCCAGGATCTCGGCCACCGTGAACTACCGCGGCGCCGAAGCCACGCTGGATATTCGGATCATCGGCCATCCGATCTTTACGGAGGAACTCAGGGTCGAGCTTGACGGACTCCAGGCACTGCGGCTGCGGATTGGAGGCAGTCAGTGAAGACACTGGCGAAACCGGCCCACCGGTAGCGCCGGCGGGCGTGTCGCCATGTTAGGATTGACCCTCCTTTCATCGGCAAGATGCCAACTTTGGAGAGTGCAACATGGCCAGGCAACCGCGCGTCATATTCTGGTAAGCAGCGAAGAGAAGTGTGAGGCCCTCAAGGCGGAGATCGAGGGCGGGCGCGATTTCGCCGAGGTGGCAAAGGAGAACTCCTCCTGCCCCTCCGGTGCCCAGGGCGGCGATCTGGGCAGCTTCGGTCCGGGCCAGATGGTCCGCGAATTCGACGAGGTCGTCTTCTCCGGCGAACTGAACAAGGTTCACGGCCCGGTGAAGACCCAGTTCGGCTACCACCTGCTGGAAATCACCAGCCGCAGTTGAGCCCGTATCGGGACGGGAAGAAGCCGCACGTGCCCGTCACGGCGGCTTTTCTCGTTCCATGCCCTGTGCCGGGTGACATCTCGCGTTACGATGGTGTCCATTGATTCGTTCTCTAACGGAAACAGGGATATGACCTTATCATTCAACCACCTGCCAAGGCCAGAGCGGAAACGGCCGCAAGCCTGGGACAGACGGCAGCCACCGGCTCACCGATGATCCGGGTGGCGCAGCTCGACAAGGTCTTCGAGGGCGGTTTTCAGGCGTTGAAGAACGTCAGCCTGGAGATCCAGCGCGGCGAGATCTTCGCCCTGCTCGGCCCCAACGGCGCGGGCAAGACCACCTTGATCAGCGTGATCTGCGGACTGGTGCGAGCCAGCAGCGGCAGCGTCAGCGTCGATGGCCACGACAACGTGACCGACTATCGCAAGGCACGGGCCATGATCGGCCTGGTACCGCAGGAGCTCACCAACGAGGCCTTCACCACGGTATGGGATACGGTAAGCTTCAGTCGCGGGTTGTTTGGCAAGCCACGCGACCCGACGCATATCGAGTCCGTGCTGCGCGCACTGACCCTCTGGGAGAAGCGCAATAACCGCCTGCTGGAACTCTCCGGGGGCATGAAGCGCCGGGTACTGATCGCCAAGGCACTCGCCCATGAGCCCAAGGTCCTGTTTCTCGACGAACCCACCGCCGGCGTCGACGTGGAGCTGCGCCGGGAAATGTGGGAGGTGGTTCGACAGCTACGCGACCAGGGGGTCACCATCATCCTCACCACCCACTACATCGAGGAAGCGGAGGAAATGGCCGACCGTATCGGCGTTATCCTGCGTGGAGAGCTGGTGCTGGTGGAAGAGAAGGCGGCGCTGATGCGTCAGCTGGGCCGCAAGGAGCTGACCCTGCACCTGGATCAGCCGCTCGATGACGTGCCGGCGGCACTGGCCGGCCACGACCTGGCATTGACGGAAGACGGTCATGCACTGGTCTACACCTATGATGTGACACAACAGGAGGAAGGCACCGGCATCGCAGGCCTGCTCGCCGACCTGGAAGCCACCGGTATCCGGGTCAAGGACCTCCACACCCGGCAGAGTTCGCTGGAGGAGATTTTCGTCAGCCTGGTCAGGGAGAGAACATGAACCTGCAGTCCGTCAAGACCATCTACCTGGCCGAGATGGCGCGAAGTCTGCGTACCGTACTCCAGAGCATCGTCTCGCCGGTGGTATCCACCTCCCTCTATTTCGTGGTCTTCGGTGCGGCCATCGGCTCGCGCATCAGCGAAGTGGACGGCGTCAGCTACGGCGCCTTCATCGTGCCCGGGCTGATCATGCTGATGCTGCTGACCCAGAGCGTCTCCACCGCTTCGTTCGGCATCTTCTTCCCGCGCTTCTCGGGCTCGATCTACGAGATTCTCTCGGCGCCCATCTCCTACCTGGAGATTGTCCTCGGCTTCGTCGGTGCGGCGGCCACCAAGTCGCTGATCCTGGGCTTGATCGTGCTCGGCACGGCACGGCTGTTCGTGCCGTTTACCATCCAGTACCCGCTGGTCATGCTGCTGTTCCTGGTGCTCACTGCGCTGACCTTCAGCCTGCTCGGCTTCATCATCGGGATCTGGGCCGACGGCTTCGAGAAGCTGCAGCTGGTACCGCTACTGGTGGTCACGCCGCTGACCTTCCTCGGTGGCACCTTCTACTCCATCGACATGCTGCCCCCCTTCTGGCAGACGGTGACGCTGCTCAACCCGGTGGTCTATCTGGTCAGCGGCTTTCGCTGGAGTTTCTACGGTACCGGCGATGTCAGCATCTGGGCCAGCGTGTTCATGATCATGGCATTCCTTGGCGTCTCGCTGGCGGTGGTGAACTGGATATTCAAGACCGGCTATCGACTGAAGCCGTAACTGGCCGTGCTTCCTGTATTGTCTTGCCACCGCGTAATCTTGTGTATCGAACGCGCACAGAAGTGACTGGCAAATTGAGGGGCTCGCATCCATGCTTCAGGAGTTGCAACGAGGCGGCTCCTCCAGGGAACCGATGCCGTGGAAGCAGACGAGAACAATAATCGGAAGGAACCTGGCCCCGCGACGAGATAGGTACGTGCCACCCTTCCAAGGAATGAGCCGATGGCTGCTGGCAACACCGAATTCAGGGAGGCGCCCCTTCTCGACTGGCGCGCCGAATTCCAGGATTCGACGCTGGAAGCGTTATATCGCCGCACCATGCTGGCGCAGGATGCCCGGCAGCTTGTGCTCGCCCTGTGTGCGATCTCGGGCATCTTCTTCATCTTCAGCCTGGCCGACCTGACCCTGCTCGGATTTAACGGCGAGTTCCTCGCCCTGCTGGCCATTCGTACGTTCGTTGCCCTGTCCTGCTTGTCGCTGGCGCTGGCGGTCAAGCTGCAGCCGGCCTTGGTCTATCAAAGCTTGCCGGTGAACCTCGCCTACTTCGTCGGTATCAGTGGGTTGCTGCTCACCATCCCCCTTCACCCTGGCACCGGCGGCCTGCATATCGCCACCATGGTGGTGGCATGCACGACGCTATACCTGCTGGTGCCCAGCCGGCTACCCTGGATTCTTGCCTGGAATGCCTATCTCGCCCTCGGCTTTGCCATCGCGCTCGGTTATCGGCCCGATATATCGCCTGCCATGCTCGCCAGCGGCCTGTTGCTGCTCGCTTCGCCAACCTGCTGGGCTGGGTGACACTCACTCGGCTCAACCGTCTCCAGCGCAGGCAATTCGCCCTGTTGATCGAGGAGCGAAACATCAATCGCCAGCTGCAAGCCGAGATCGATGAACGACGCCAGCTCGAACAGCAGCTGCGTGTCATGGCCAGTACCGATCACCTGACCGGCATCGCCAACCGCCGCCACTTCTTCGAGCTGGCCGAGCGGGAATTGAACCGTACCAAGCGTGAGGGGACACCGCTTGCCATCTGCATGGTCGACATCGACCTGTTCAAGGAGCTCAACGATCATCATGGCCATGCAGTGGGCGACCTGGTCCTGGCCACCATCGCCTCCTGCTGCGCATCGGTGCTACGTGACACGGACATCATCGGTCGTTACGGCGGCGAGGAGTTCATCATCGCGCTGCCCCAGGCCGACACCGCCACCGCCACTCTCATCGCCGAGCGACTACGCAGGAAGGTGTCCGGGCTGTCCCTGCCCATGCTGGGCGATACGCCCATGCTGTCGGTCACGGTAGGCATCAGCCATGTGGCTGAGGATGAAATGACGCTGGAGCCGGCCATGCTCCGCGCCGACGAGGCACTCTATGAAGGCAAGGCGCAGGGCCGCAACCGTGTCGTGGTGGCCGACGCACCTTCGTCTCGGGCCGCCATCGAAGCCTGAGAGCCCGTGCCGAACCCACCGTCGGGTTGAACTCAGTCCCGGGGCGGGTATCATCGCTGTCCCGCCCTTCTTCCCGGACCTTTCATGCCGATACTGCACAGCATCATCCACCGCATCGCCAAGGCATCCGGCGAGCAACCGGCCACCCTGCAGCCTGCGTCTGCCGAAGCGGCGGCATCGGATGCCCTGGAAGACCTCCTCGCCGGCTTCAACGATGCCTACCACGCCAAGCCCAAGGCCTGGGGTCACTTCAAGAGCGCACAGGACGTGGAGGATGCGCAGGCGCTACGGTTCCCACGGGAGCTGATGGGATACCTGGACGGCCAAAGCGACTTCGTCGCTTTCACCCGTGACGTGGCACAGCGCATCGCCGAACTGCTCGATGCGCACCTTTCGGTTTCGGGGCACTTGCTGTTCGTCGATTATCAGCAGGGTGACACCCGCTACCTGAGCCTGGCGCTGCTCCATCATCGCGAGGGCTACGCCATCGACAGCGCCCACGGCGTGATAACGTCAGCACAGCTCAACCTGGCCCAGATGAGCCTGGCGGCACGAATCAACCTCAGTCAATGGCGCAGCGACTCCCCTTCCCGGCAATACCTCTCCTGGACCCGGGACAGAGGGGGCAAGAAGCTGGCCGAGGGCTTTGCCGAACTGCTCGGCGCCACGGAGGGCGTGGACGCCACCGGCGAGACCCGCACCCTGCTGAAGGCCTTCAGCGACTATGTGGAGCAGGGAGACTTTGCCGAAGAGCAGAGCCGGGAGAAGACGGACGTGCTGCTCGACTACGCCAACGAGCAGGCGCGCAGCGGCGAGCCCATGACCCTGGAAACGCTCTCGGAACTGCTCGACGAGCAGCAGCCGAAGGCCTTCTTCGACCATATCCGCAACGCCGACTACGGGCTATCACCCGAGATCCCCCCCGACAAGCGAACCCTCAGCCAGTTTCGTCGCTTCACCGGGCGCTCCAATGGCGTCTCGATCAGCTTCGACTCGCACCTGCTCGGCTCCAGCATCGAATACGACGAGACCCAGGATCGGCTCATCATCAAGAAAGTCCCCAACGGACTGAGGGAGCAGCTCAAGGAGCGGCAGGGATGAGCTGGTTGGCCGCTTCCGCTGCCATCAGCCACTCCCTGAAGGCCTGCTGGCCGCGCCGCTCGAGATCCGGCCCCAGCAACCGGGCCTGCTGGCGGATCTCTACCGGGTCGACGTCGGCCCCCGCCAGTTCAACGGCATGACCGATCAGCCACTGCTCGATTCGCCCCGCGTCGGCCTCGAGATGGAACTGCAGCCCCAGCACGGTATCGCCCACGGCGAAGGCCTGGTGGGCACAGTCGTGGCTATAGGCCAGCCGCACGGCACCGGGTGGCGTCTCGAACATGTCGCCATGCCAATGCAATACGGTATCCGGATTGCCGATATGGCGCAGCGGACCTTCCTGCCCCTCACGGGTCAGGCTGACATCGGCAAAGCCGATCTCCTTCTCCGGCATGGGAAACACCCTGCCGCCCAGCGCACGGGCGATCAGCTGAGCCCCCAGGCAGATCCCGAGCAGCGGTCGACCTGAGTCGAGTCGGTGACGAATGGCGTCGAGTTCGGCGCCCAGGAAGGGATAGAGCGCCTCGTCGTTGGCACCGATCGGCGCCCCCAGCACCACCATCAGCTCGGGACTCTCCACATCCAGCGCTTCCAGGGCATCGGGGCCCAGCATCCCCGGGTCCAGGTAGCGAATCCGGTAACCCAGCTCCTCCAGCACCGGTTCGAAGGCTCCCAGGTCCTCGAAGGCCAGGTGGCGGATGGCAACGACACTCTTCATGCGCAAGAAACTCCTTTTTCTATCCTCACGGTACGGCAAGCAAACTGAGAAATATTGCTGCGCTATCCCATGGAACTCTTACAGAGAATGGCACAAGGCAACAAGTCCCGTTTGCCGTGCCGGCAAAAAGGCGACTAGCTTGAGTGTGCAGCATTGCGAAGGCGCTTCAACGGATTTGCGAGAAGGTCATGACAAGGGAGCCGGTCATGCATGACAAGGATGTGGCAACCCGGGATAAACCGCTGGTCGTCATCACAGGGGCCGCTGGAGGCGTCGGCACGGCCCTGACGCAGAGCCTCAACGAGACCTACCGAATCATCGCCCTGGACAGGAACGAAGCGGAAGAAGCGGACGAAAGCTACGAGTTCGACCTGACCGACGTCGACTCCATCAAGGCGGCGATGGACAGGATTGCCGACCGTCACGGCAGGGATATCGCCGCGGTCGTTCACCTCGCCGCCTACTTCGATTTCACCGGCGAGGCGTCCCCGCTCTACGAGAAGGTCAACGAGCAGGGCACCAGGAACCTGCTCGAGGCGCTGGAAGACATGAACGTGGAGCGCTTCGTCTATTCGAGCACCATGCTGGTTCATGAACCCCAGGTGCCAGGCCGTCGAGTCAGCGAGGATACCCCGATCGCCCCCACCTGGGCCTACCCCCAGTCCAAGGCACGCACGGAAGCGGTGATCCGCAAGCATGCCACCATGCCCTACACCCTGCTGCGGCTGGCCGGCATGTACGACGAGAAGACCAGCGTGCCCACGCTTTCTCACCAGGTCGCGCGCATCTACGAGCATACCCTCAAGAGCCATTTCTACTCCGGCAATACCAATGCCGGCCAGGCCTGCGTGCACAAGGAAGACATGATCGATGCTTTCCGCCGCACCATCGATCGCCGCCACGACCTGCCCGAGCAGAACGAGATCCTCATCGGCGAGGAGCACGCCGTCAGCTACGAGGCATTGCAGAACCGCCTGGGCGAGCTGATCCACGGCAAGAAGCGGTGGAAGACCGTGGTGATGCCCAAGCCGCTGGCCAAGACCGGGGCGCTGCTTGAGGAGAAGAGCGAACCACTGGTGCCCGACGACTTCGACAAGGGCGAGAAGCCCTTCATCCGCCCCTTCATGATCGACATGGCCGACGACCATTACGAACTGGACATCCACCGGGCCCGCGAGCAGCTGGGGTGGGAACCCCGGCATGAGGTCTTCGACACCCTCGAGGCCATGGTCGACAACCTGCTCGCCGACCCTCGCGGCTGGTACGAAGCGAATGGCATCACTCCCCCCGACTGGATCGATGAGGCCGAGGAGAAAGGAGAGAACCCCGAACGGGTTCTCGAAGATTACCAGGATCACACCCGGCGAGAGCACTACCGCTACCTGTGGGCGCACTTCTTCAACATCAGCCTGGGCGCCTGGCTGGTGGTCTCCCCCGCGACGCTGGGCTACGGTGGCGCCATGGCCTACAGCGACATGGGCTCGGGGCTCCTGCTGGCACTTTTCGGCGCCCTCTCCCTCTCGCTGAAGCTCATCTGGGCGCGCTGGGTTTGTGCGGCGATCGGCCTCTGGGTCCTGTTCGCCCCGCTGGTGTTCTGGAGCGACAGTGCCGCCGCCTACCTCAACGGCACCCTGGTGGGCACCCTGGCCATCGGCTTCGCCGCCTTGGTACGACCGTGCCCGGGCATATCCCCCGCGGCAGCGATGACCGGCCCCACTACGCCGCCCGGCTGGAACAACAACCCTTCCAGCTGGTTCCAGCGCATGCCCATCATCGTGCTGGCCTTCGTCGGATTCTTCATTTCGCGCTATCTGGCCGCCTACCAGCTGGGCCACATCGACGCCGTATGGGACCCCTTCTTTGACGGCACCCGCGAAGGCCTCAACGGCACCGAGGACATCATCACCTCGGAGGCCTCCGAGGCATGGCCGATACCCGATGCCGGCCTGGGTGGCATCGTCTATATGCTGGAGATCCTGCTCGGTTTCATCGGTGCGGCCAACCGCTGGCGCACCATGCCCTGGATCGTTGCCTCCTTCGGCGTGCTGATCGTGCCCCTCGGCGTGGTCTCGGTGACCTTCATCATCATCCAGCCGATCCTGATCGGCACCTGGTGCACCCTATGCCTGATCCAGGCCGGCGCGATGCTGCTGCAGATCGCCTACGCCTTCAACGAGTTCGTCGCCACCGGCGAGTTTCTCAAACGGCGCCACAAGGCCGGCGCCCCGGTACTCAAGATCTTCTTCACCGGCGATACCGACGAAGGTCCCAACGAGGCGCCGGACGAAGACTTTCAGCGCAAGCCGCAAGCCATCGTCGGCGAGGCACTCGGCACCGGGGTGAGCCTGCCCTGGAACCTGGCACTGTGCATCCTGATCGGCGCCTGGCTGATGCTCACCCGCATCACCTTCGGCGCCGAGGGAACCCTGGCCAACTGGGACCACCTGGTGGGCGCGCTGATCATCACCGTGGGCATCATCGCCATGGCCGAGTCGGCACGCCCGGTTCGCTGGCTGCTGATCCCGCTGGCGGCAATGCTCATCTTCACGCCCTTCCTGCATGGTGCCGGGATGCTGGCCACGATCAACAGCCTGGCCTGCGGGGTGGCCGTGATCGCCCTGAGCCTGCGCCGCGGGCCGATACGCGGCGAATACGGCAGCTGGAGCCGACTGCTGGGCTGAATGCATGACAGAGTCCCCTGTCGCCCAAGCCAACCGCAGCGTTCGGGCGACATGGTATCGTGTTCGCATGCCTGCCAATAGCGACGACCCTACCATGACCTCACGCCCCGACCCCCGGGTCCTGCTGCGCCTGCTCAAGCTGCTGGCGCCCTATCGTGGCCGGTTGCTCATTGCTGCCCTGGCCCTGCTGGTGGCTTCCGGTAGCGTGCTGCTGCTGGGCCAGGGGCTACGCCTGGTGATCGACCAGGGCTTCCTGGCTCGGGACAGTACCCAGCTCAACCGGACGCTGGCCGCCATGCTCGCGGTGGTGAGCGTTCTGGCCGCGGCCTCGGCCCTGCGCTACTACCAGGTGAGCTGGATCGGCGAGCGACTGGCCGGCGACCTGCGGCGGCAGGTCTTCGATCATCTGCTCGAGCTCGAGCCGGCCTACTTCGAGAGCGCCACCCATCGCGACCGCGGCGCCGCCGAGATAGCCTCACGGCTGACGGCGGATACCAGCGTGTTGCAGACCCTGTTCGGCTCCTCGATCTCCCTGGCGCTACGCAACCTGGTGATGCTTCTGGGCACCGTTGCACTGATGCTGGTGACACAGCCCTGGCTCTCGGCGCTGGTACTGATCGGCATACCCGTCACAGTACTGCCGATCCTGTGGTTCGGCCGTCGCGTCCGCCGGCTTTCCCGCCACAGCCAGGATCGCGTGGCCGAGCTGGGCCGCTACGCCAGTGAAACCCTCGATGGGATACGCACGGTGCAAGCCTTCACCCACGAAGCGATCGACCGACGCGACTACGGCGAGCGGGTCGAACAGGCCTTCGCCACCGCCGTGGTGCGCACGAGACAGCGCGCCTGGCTGACCGGTGCGGCCATGTTGGCGGTCTTCGCCGCGGTGGGGCTGATGCTGTGGCAG
>NZ_AZQX01000209.1:0-14257 GCF_000568385.1 Halomonas sp. BC04 | reverse complement strand
TGACCGGCGGCGACATCGCCATGGCGGCGCTCCAGCGACTCGAGCGGAGACTATCGAAGTCGAGGCCGAATGGGCACCCGGCGTGGTCCTGGGCCGGCTCGATGGCGATCCGCGACGGGCGGTGATCACCAAGGCGGGTGGCTTCGGTGAGCCGGACCTGCTGGTGGCGCTGGAGCGCGTCCTGGGAGGCGCCGGCCCTGGTGAGAGACATTGCGACCAAAATTGACGTTCGTGGGAGTTGCAGCGCCATCCGAGAGCGGCTAGGTTTGTCAATGGTGGTATGATACGTATACAGCAAGACACTCAGTCAAAGGAGAACAACAAGATGACTCATCCACGCCAACTCAAGCTGGCCCGCTGGGTATCCATGACGCTGCTGGCCTCGAGCATCGGTATCGCCGGGATGGCCCAGGCGCAGGAGACACTGCGCTTCGCCCACGTCTACGAGACCTCCGAGCCCTTCCACAAGTGGGCCGAGTGGGCCGCGGAACAGATCGAGGAGCGCACCGACGGGCGCTACACCATGCAGGTCCATCCCGCCTCGTCGCTCGGCAAGGAGGAGGACATCAACGAGGGGCTCGAACTGGGCACCGTGGACGTGATCTATACGGGTACCCAGTTCGCCGGCCGCTCCTACGGCCCCATGGGCATCGCCGGTGCCGCCTACATGTTCCGCGACTTCGATCACTGGCAGGCCTATGCCGACAGTGACCTGTTCAAGGAGATCGCCGAGGGTTACCAGAACGCCACGGGTAACGTGCCCATTGCGCTCAACTATTATGGCGAGCGCCATGTGACCTCCAACAAGGCCATCAATACGCCGGCAGACATGGAAAACCTGCGCATCCGCGTGCCCAACGCGCCGCTCTACATGATGTTCCCGCGGGCGGCGGGCGCCAACCCGACCCCCATCGCCTTCGACGAGGTCTACCTGGCGTTGCAGCAGGGCGTGGTGGATGCCCAGGAGAACCCGCTGCCGACCATTCGTGCCAAGGCCTTCCATGAGGTCCAGGACTACATCAACCTGACCGGGCACATCACCGACTCGCTGATCACCATCGTCGGTGGCCCGCGCTGGAACCGGCTCTCCGAGGAGGATCGCGAGATCTTCCGCGATGTGTTCGAGGAGGCAGCGAGGAACAACACCGCGGAGATCGTTCAGTCCGAGCAGGACCTGGTCGCCTGGTTCGAGGAGCAGGGCAACACCGTGAACCAGGTCGATCGTGCCCCCTTCCGTGACGTGGTGATTCCGCATCACCTTGGCGACGCGGCCACCTGGGACGAGGAAATCTACGACCGCCTGCAGGCGATCGGCCAGTAAGCTCCCGATGATCCCGACCACCTGTCCCGTCCGGCATGCCGGACGGGACAGGCAAGGAGGCCTGCCATGTCGAACAAACCCGAGGGCCAGGGGCCCGTCATCGATTTCGAGTCTGCATTCGAGGGCGATGACACATTCCGTTTTGCCGACCATGCCGCCGAGGACTACATCTCCCTGTTGGTGTTCTGGGCGCTCATCTTCGTCGTCTTCCTGCAGTTCTTCACCCGCTACGTCCTGGGCGACTCCACCACCTGGACGGAGGAGATCGCCCGCTACCTGCTGATCCTGGTCGGCTTCATCGGCAGTGTGATGGCCGTCCGCAAGGGCAGCCACATCATGGTGGAGTTCTTCTATCACTACATGCCGCCCTGGCTGGTCAGGACTCTGAACATCCTGGTCGACCTGACCTGTGTCCTGTTCTATACGATGCTGGCCTGGATCACCTACCAGCTGGCAGGGCGTACCGGGGGCATGATGATCTCGGTGGATGTGCCCAAGAGCGTGCTCTATTACGCCGTCTGCGCCGCCTTCGTGATGATGGCCCTGCGCGGTATCCAGCGCATGGTGAAGCATTACCTTTCCGAGCCGGGCCGGCCCTGACCGGGCTTGGCTAACGTGAACAACAACAACGCTGCAAGAGGCCATGCATGTCCCGACTCTCCGTGATGCGTTGGCAGAAACCCATCGTGACTCCGCTGCTGTCGCTGCTGGCCGTACTCGGCTGCGTGATCCTGGCGGTGATGGGCTACCACCTCTCTTTCCTGTTCTTCTCGCTGTTCACCATGCTGGTGCTGGGCGTGCCCATTGCGGTCAGCCTGGCCGGTTCCTGCCTGCTGTTCGTGCTGATCACCGGGCATGTGCCCAATGTGGTCATCGCCCATCGCATGATCAACGGCATCGACAGCTTTCCCTTGCTGGCGATCCCTTTCTTTATCTTCGCCGGCAGCCTGATGAACAATGCGGGCATTACCGAGCGTATCTTCAACTTCGCCAAGGCCCTGATGGGGTGGATGCGGGGTGGGCTTGGGCACGTCAACGTGGGGGCGAGCATCGTCTTCTCGGGGATGTCGGGCGCCGCCGTGGCCGATGCCGGTGGCCTCGGCATGATCGAGGTGAAGGCGATGAAGGATGCCGGTTATGACGAGGAGTTCGCCGTGGGCATTACCGCGGCGTCGTCCACTATCGGACCCATCATTCCGCCCAGCCTGCCCATGGTCATCTACGGCGTCATGGCCTCGGCCTCGGTGGGCCAGCTGTTCGCCGCCGGCCTGATTCCGGGGCTGCTGATGGGCGCGATGCTGATGGGAATGATCTTTTTGATCTCGCGGCGCCGGGGCTACCAGCGCGATGCCGTGTTTTCGGTCAGAGTGCTGGGGCGTACCTTCGCCCAGGCCTTCCTGTCGTTGATGACGCCGGTGATCATCGTCGGCGGTATCATTACCGGGGCCTTCACACCCACTGAGGCCGCGGTGGCCGCGGTCTTCTACGCGCTGATTCTCGGCGTGGTGGTCTATCGCACCCTGACCTGGCGCAAGCTGCTTCGGGTCAGCATGGAGACCATCGAGACCACGGCGGTGATCCTGTTCATCGTCTCGGCGGCCTCGATCTTCGCCTGGATCCTCACCAGCAACCAGGTCACCCAGAATGTCATTGCCCTGCTCGGGCCCTTCGCCGACAGCAAGGTGGCGGTGCTGATGATGACCAATATCGTGCTGATCGTCGTCGGCTGCTTCATGGAGACCATCGCCGCCATCACCATCCTGGTTCCGGTGCTGCTGCCCCTGGCCATCGCCGTGGGTGTCGATCCGGTGCACTTCGGGGTGATCATGGTGCTCAACCTGATGATCGGGCTGCTGACACCGCCGGTGGGGATGGTGCTCTATGTGCTGTCGCGGGTGGCCAATGTCAGCTTCGAGCGTTGCATGCGCGGCACCATCCCGTTCCTGATTCCGCTGGTCTTCTGCCTGCTGCTGGTGACCTTCATTCCGTCACTGTCCATGTGGTTGCCCACCCTGGTCTACCGCTGAGCCCAACGAGAGGGATAACGTTACGATGAGCGAGAACCGGCAAGGCGTTCCACCGGATGACGTCCGGGTGGCAGTCGATGACCTCGAGCGCTTCATGCTGGAGGTACTGTCCCGGGCCGGTGCCAATGGGGTATCCGCTGATGCGGTGACCCGCGCCCTGGTCACCGCCTCGCGGATGGGCACCGACAGCCACGGCCTGCGGCTGCTGCCACACTACATCAAGGCGCTGCAGGGTGGCCGCATCCAGGGGCCCCGAGATGCGCTTCACCCGACGGCTGCCGGCCACCGGCGTACTTGACGCCGGCGATGGCTTCGGCCACCTGGCGGGCTACACCGCCATGGCGCATGCAGTGGAGATGGCCGAGGAGGTCGGTCTGGGCGCAGTGGCGGTGGGGCAATCCTCCCATTTCGGCGCCGCCGGGTGCTATGCGCTGGCCGCCGCCGAGCGCGGCATGATCGGCCTGGCTTTCTGCAACTCTGACCCTTTCGTGCTGCTCCACGAGGGGCTGGCTCCTTTCCATGGCACCAACCCGATCGCCTTCGCCGCGCCGGTGGAAGGGGCGTCGCCCTACCTGCTGGACATGGCGACCAGTTCGGTGCCCTGGAATCGCGTGCAGCAGTATGCGGCCATCGGGCGCGAGCTGCCGGACCAGGTCGCCGCCGACGCCCGGGGCCACGTGACACGGGTACCGGCCGAGGTGGCGGGCCTTGCTGCCCCTCGGCGGCAGTGGRTTCGGCTTCAAGGGGGCGGGACTCGGCGGCATGGTCGAGGTGTTGAGCTCCACGCTCTCCGGCATGGTCAACGGCTTTCGACTGTTGCCCATGGGGGGGCCGGACATGGCGACGCCGCGAGGAGTCGGCCACTTCTTCCTGGCGCTGAACCCGGCGGCCTTCGTTGACCGGGCGACCTTCACGGCCTGCCTGAGCGAGTACCTGGCTGACCTGCGCGCACAGCCGGCGGCCGACGGTGCCGAGGTACTGGCCCCGGGAGATCGCGAGTGGCGTTGCCTGGCGCGACGCGACGCCGAGGGCATTCCCCTGGACAGTGCCAATCAGGTCGCCTATGCGGCGCTGGCCGAGACCCTGGATGTGCGGCCGCTGCGGCAACTCTGAGCGTCGGAGGGCCAGAATGCGGTATGATGCACACTCAAAACACCGTGTCATCAGGAGATTCAGTCCATGTCTCGATATCGGATCGAGCGCAAGACGCTTTCCGAGCAAGTCGCCGAGCAGCTCGAGGCGGACATCCTCGACGGGCGGCTTGGCGAGAACGATCAGCTGCCCTCCGAGCGCGAGCTCATGGAGCAGTTCGGCGTCGGACGTCCGGCGGTCCGTGAGGCACTTTTCCACCTGCAGCAGCTCGGGCTGATCGCCATCAACAGCGGGACCCGTGCCCGGGTGATCCGGCCCACCGCCGAGTCGGTGATGGCGAGGCTGTCAGGGGTGACCCGCCAGCTACTCTCAAAGCCCGATGGCCAGCAGTACTTCCAGGAGGCTCGGGCGCTGTTCGAGATCTCGCTGGCTCGCTATGCGGCCCGCCATGCCGACGACAAGGACCTGGCGCGCCTGCGCGATGCACTGCAGGAGAATCGTGACGCAGTGGGCGACGAGGCGCGATTCAAGCGCTCCGACAATGACTTCCATGGCGTGCTGGCGAGCATCGGCCGCAACCCCATCTTCGACGCCATCCATGTGGCGCTCTCCGAGTGGCTCGATGACCGCCGTGCCCATGCGCTACAGCAGAAGGGCGAGGACAAGGCGGCGCTGGCGTCCCATATCGAGATCGTCGAGGCCATTGAGTCCCGCGACCCGGATGCCGCCGAAGCGGCCATGCGCCGCCACCTGGATCGCCACTACGGTACCTACATGCAGCTCAAGAAGCGTCTCTCCGACGCGGGATAAGCAAGCGGTGCAACTACCCACGAACAGGTGCTTCACCCACGAAAAGCCCGCCCCCCTTGGRAGGCGGGCTYGTGGGTGGGSCCCGCTACAGGGAGACGCCCCGCTTCCAGGGGATGAAGTCGTACTGCGCCAGCTCCACGGCGCGGGGTGCGTAACGCCCCGACGCGGTGTCGATGCATAGCCTGACCAGGTGGTCGGCCAGTTCTTCAATGCTCGCCTCACCGCGAATGATGGGGCCGGCATCGAAGTCGATCACGTCGCCCATGCGCGCGGCCAGCTCGCTGTTGCTCGAGATCTTGATCACCGGCGTGATCGGGTTGCCGGTGGCGTCCCCAGCCCGGTGGTGAACAGGATCAGGTTGGCGCCGGAACCGGCCAGGGCCGTGGTGGACTCCACGTCGTTGCCCGGCGAGCAGAGCAGGCTTAGGCCGGCCCGGGTGTGGGGCTCGGTGTAGTCGAGTACATCCACCACCGGGCTGTCGCCGCCCTTCTTGGCAGCACCGGCCGACTTCATGGCGTCGGTGATCAGACCGTCGCGGATGTTGCCCGGGGAGGGGTTCATGGAGAAGTCCGCGCCCACCCGGGCGGCATGGCGCTGGTAGGCATCCATCAGATCGCGGAACCGCTCGGCGACGGCGTCGTCGCGGCAGCGGGCGATCAGTTCGTGCTCCACGCCACACAGCTCCGGGAACTCACTGAGAATGCCGCTGCCGCCGAGCGCCACCAAGCGGTCCACCACGGCGCCTACCAGCGGATTGGCGGAGAGGCCGGAGAAGCCGTCGGAGCCGCCGCACTCCACACCCAGGGTCAGCGCCGAGAGCGGCGCCGGGGTGCGTTCCACCCGGTTGGCCTCGGCCAGGCCATCGAAGATCGTGGTCAGCGCCTCGCGGATCAGCGCCGATTCGCTGAGGCTCGCCTGCTGCTCCAGGTAGTGTACCGGGCGCAGCCGCCGGGGTCGCGCTCTGCCACGGCGGTCTTGAGCATGTCGATCTGCGCCTTCTGACAGCCCAGGCTCAGCACCGTGGCACCGGCCACGTTGGGGTGGCAGATGTAGCCGGCGAGCAGTTGACACAGCGTCAGGGCGTCGTCGTCGGTGCCGCCGCAGCCCAGTGTGTGGGTCAGAAAACGCACCCCGTCGACGTTGGGGAAGAGCCGCTCTGCGGCCGGCTCGGCCGGGGCCGTGCCGATTGCGCCGTGGAGCAGTTCGCGGGCCATGCGCTTGTAGTCGCGGTAGGGATCTTCGCCCAGGGCGTCGGCCACGCACTGGCGCAGCACCTCAATGTTGCGGTTCTCGCAGAACACCAGCGGGACCACCAGCCAGACGTTGGCGGTACCCACCTGGCCATCGGGGCGGTGGTAACCCGCGAAGCTCGCCCCCTGAAACGCCGTTACATCGGGAGCGCGCCATTCGCCGCGCCGCGCCTGGGGTTCGGTGGTGGCAGTGCTGTGCTCGGTGTTGGCGGTGGTGATAGCCGCCCCCGCAGCGATGGAGCGGGTGGCGCGGCCCACGGTGACGCCGTACATGATCACGGTGTCGCCCACGGCGAGGTCGTTCAGGGCGAACTTGTGCTTTTGGCGGATCGGCTCGGGCAGGCGCAGCAGGCGCCCGTCGTCGTCGATCTCGCTGCCGGCGGGCAGGTTCTTGAGGGCGACGCGCACGTTGTCGTTGCCGTGAACGCGCAGGCTGGCCAGCTGGCCGTGATCACTGGCGATGGTCCGGGGCATGGTCGGCCTCCGCTTCAACGTTTGCTGGGGAATCGAATTCAGTCATAGACTTGGTCGCCGGGCTCGGCGATGACGGCCTGGCGCTGCTCGCCGAGCCCCTCGATGCCCAGGCGCATGCGCTGGCCGGGCCTGAGGTAGGTCGGCGGCTTTTGGCCCATGCCCACCCCGGGCGGGGTGCCGGTGGAGATGACGTCGCCCGGCTGCAGGCTCATGAAGCGGCTCAGGTAGCTGATCAGGAACGGGATACGGTAGACCATGGTGCGGGTGTTGCCGTCCTGATAGCGGTGGCCGTCCACCTCCAGCCACAGGTCCAGCGCGTGGGGGTCGGTGATTTCGTCCGGGGTGACCAGCCAGGGCCCCAGGGGGCCGAAGGTGTCGCAGCCCTTGCCCTTGTCCCAGGTGCCGCTGCGCTCAAGCTGGAACTCACGCTCGGAGACGTCGTTGACCACGCAGTAGCCGGCCACATGGTCCATGGCGTCGGCCTCGTTCACGTAGCGGGCCTCCTTGCCGAGCACCACGCCGAGCTCCACTTCCCAGTCGGTCTTCGCCGAATCCCGCGGAATGATCACGTCGTCGTTGGGGCCGCAGATGGCGCTGGTCCACTTGTTGAAGACCACGGGCTCCGGCGGGACCTCGGCACCGGTTTCGGCGGCATGGTCGGAGTAGTTGAGGCCAATGCAGATGAACTTGCCGACCTGCCCGACACAGGGGCCGAGGCGAGTGTCCGCGGGGATCTCCGGAAGGCGTGAGACGTCGAGCTCGGCCAGCCGGGCCAGCAGTTCGCGGCTCAGGTGGCGACCTTCGAGATCCGGCAGATGGGTCGAGAGGTCGCGGATCACCCCGTCGGCGTCGAGCAGGCCGGGTTTCTCGTGGCCCCGGGGGCCGAAGCGCAGCAGTTTCATGGGCTTTCCTTCTTGTTCAGATCGGTCGGTTCGAATCGCTCGGTTCAGATCAGCCAGCCGCCGTCGATCACCTGGCGGTGCCGGTGGTATAGGCGGATTCGTCCGCGGCGAGGTAGGTGGCCAGTGCCGCAATTTCTTCCGGGGTGCCCAGTCGCCCGAGGGGCTGGCGGGCGAGGAACTCGGCCTGCACCTCGCTCTCCGGGCGGCCCTGTTGCTGGGCCTGATCGTGGATGCGCTGGCGCAGCGAGGGAGAGTCCACGGTGCCGGGGCAGATGGCGTTGCAGCGGATGCCCCGGTCGAGGAAATCGGCGGCGATCGACTTGGTGAGGCCGATCACCGCGGCCTTGGTGGTGCCGTAGGCGCAGCGGTTGGGCACGCCCTTGAGGCTCGAGGCCACCGAGGCCATGTTGATGATGCTGCCACCGCCGTGGTCGATCATGGCCGGCAGCAGGGCACGGGTCAGTCGAACCATGGCGGTGACGTTCAACGCCATCGACAGCTCCCAGTCGTCGTCGGTGCCGGTCAGCAGCGAGCCGCTGGCCACGAAGCCGGCACAGTTGAAGAGCACATCCAGGGGCGGGAGTTCGGTCGCCAGGGCCGCCACGGCTGCGACATCGAGCACGTCCAGGCGGTGGGTCTCTATGCCTTCTCGTCCCTCCAGATCCTTCAACTTGTCGCCGTCGATATCGGTGGCGATGACCCGGGCGCCTCCGCCGCAAAGCGCAGCGCGGTGGCGTGGCCGATGCCCTGCCCGGCGGCTGTGATCAGGGCCGTCTTGTCCTTCAATCGCATGTGTCAGCGTCCTCGGCGAGTGTTGGTTGTCGTGGACCGTCCATGGGTTGCTGGTATGACAGGCTGCTAGGATGATGGTCGGTCAGAGTATGGCCTAGATCCTGAGGGCTTGCCAACCCGCGGACACGTGCTGTCGTTCACCGGTCTATCAAGAAGGCGGCCCGCAGGCCGCCAACGATTTCCTGAGTGTGCGTCATGTCCGCTGATTCACGCCTGCCATCGACCAGACGGCTCACGCCGAGGGGCGCCGTCCTGGAGCGACTCAGGAGCCGCCAGGCGCCTCCGACCACTAGACCGGCGTGGGCCCCTGCCGCTTCACCGGGCCAGCCAGCCGCCGTCCACGGTCAGTGCATGGCCGTTGACGTAAGCGGCGGCGTCGGAGCAGAGGAAGATCACCGCGCCGGCCAGGTCCTCAGGGCTGCCCCAGCGGCCGGCGGGGATTCTGCCCAGGATCTCGGCGCTGCGGTCGGGGTCTTCGCGCAGGGCCCGGGTATTGTCCGTGGCCATGTACCCGGGGGCGATGGCGTTGACGGTGATGCCGTGGGTTGCCCACTCGTTGGCCAGCAGCCGGGTCAGGCCGAGCAGGCCGCTCTTGCTGGCGGTGTAGGAGGGCACGCGGATCCCGCCCTGGAAGGAGAGTACCGAGCGACGTTGACGATGCGGCCGGGGGACTTGCGCTCCACCAGGTGGCGGGCCACTGCCTGGGAGAGGAAGAAGGCCGCCTTCAGGTTGACGTCAATTACGGCGTCCCAGTCGCTTCGGTGAACTCGATGGCGGGCGCGCGGCGGATAGTGCCGGCATTGTTGACCAGGATATCCAGCTGTCCGGTGGCGTTCAGGGCCTGTTCGACGATCGCGGCTGGCGCGTCGCGACCCAGTTCCGCCGCAATGCCGGTATAGCGACGCCCCAGGGCCTCGATGCGGCTGCGGGTATCGTCGGCTTCGCTGCGGTTGACGCCGACGATATCGGCGCCGGCCTCGGCCAGTGCAAGGGCCAGGCCCTGGCCGAGGCCCTTGTTGCAGCCGGTGACCATGGCCACACGGCCGGCCAGGGAGAAGCGGTTCATGATGCCCTCCAGGCAGCTTCGTTGACCAGGCTGATCGGGCGTTGGCCGTTGAGTGCCAGGATGAGGTTGTCCACGGCGCGCTGGGCCATGGCGGTGCGCGTTTCGTGGGTGGCCGAGCCAATGTGGGGCAGCGCCACCACGTTGGGCATGTGGGGCAGCGGCGATTCCGGCGACAGCGGCTCCTGCTCGAAGACATCCAGCCCGGCGGCACGAATGCGCCCCATCTCCAGCGCCCCGATCAGCGCCGCCTCATGGACTACCTTGCCACGGGCAATGTTGACGAAGATCCCCGAGGCTTCATCAAAGCGAACTCCCGTTCGCCGATCAGGTGCTCGGTCTCGGCCGTAAGCGGCACGGTGACGCAGACGAAGTCCGACTCGGCGAGCAGCGCGTCCAGCTCACGGCGCTCGGCGCCAAGCTCCGTTTCCAGCGTCGGCTTGGGCGAGGCGTTGGAATAGAGAACGCGCATGCCGAAGCCCAGCGCGCCGCGACGGGCGATGGCGGCACCGATGCGGCCGAAGCCGATCATGCCGAGGGTCTTGCCGTGGACGTCGGTGCCGAAGTGTTCGGGCCCCACACCGGCCTGCCAGTCGCCGCGCTTGACCCATTCGGCCAGTTCCACGGCGCGGCGGGCCGCGGCCATCACCAACAGGAAGCCGGTGTCGGCGGTGGTCTCGGTGAGCACGTCGGGGGTATTGCAGAGCAGGATGCCGCGTCGACTCAGCTCGTCGACCGGGTAGTTGTCGTAGCCCACCGAGATGGTGGCGACGGCCTCCAGCTCAGGGGCAGCGTCAAGCAGGTCAGGGGTGATGGTCAGGCTGGCCCCGATCAGGCCATGGGCACCCGGTAGTGCGGCGCGGAAGTCGGGATCATCGGAGCACGCCAGGTCACAGAAGGTCTGAACCTCGAACTGCTCTTCGAGCTGTGCCAGCTGGGTCTCGTTCAGTCGGCCATAGGCCAGGACGCGCTTCTTCATGGATCTGGCTCCTTTCCTAGCGTGCGGGACGCTCGTTTTCCAGGGTGGCGAGGCGCTCACGACTCGGCAACCCCTCCATGTCGCCCACCACCTGCACGGCAAGCGAGCCGATCAGGTTGCCGCGGCGTACGGCTTCATGGGGCGGGCGTCCGTCGAGCAGGGCGCTGATTACACCCACGGCGAAGGCGTCTCCGGCCCCCACGGTATCGACCACCTCGTCGACTGTGACGCCCGGTAGGGTGAAGCTCTCCTGCTGGCCGCCCAGGCAGCCGTGGAAGTAGCTCCCCTCTCGGCCCAGCTTGATGACCACGGCCTGCGATCCACGTTCGAGATAGAAATCAGCGATCGCCTCGGGGCTGTCATGCCCGGTGAGTAAACGCCCCTCGGCAATGCCCGGCAGCACCCAGTCAGCCCTGGCGGCCACGGCGTTGAGGGTGGTGCGCATGTCGGCCTCGCTCGACCATAGGCTGGGACGCAGGTTGGGATCGAAGGAAACGCTGGCACCGACGGCGCGGGCCTGCTCCACCACGTGCAGTGACAGCTCACGGGCGCTGGGGGAGAGAGCGGGAGGAATGCCGGTGGCGTGCAGGTGACGCAGGGCGGTGAAGTCGATGTTGTTCGCATCGCCAGGCGTCAGGTAACTGGCTGCACTGCCTTGGCGGAAATAAGTGACGTTGGGGTCGGCACCGTCCGGGGCACGCTCCTTGAACACCAATCCGGTGGGATGATCAGGGTCCGTGTAGAGGTGGCGGCAGTCTATGCCTTCGGCTTCCAGGGTACGTCGGATAAAGGTACCGAAGCCGTCCTCACCCACACGGCTCAGCCAGCCGACTCGAAAGCCGAGTCTAGCCAGACCGATGGCGACGTTGGTATCGGCTCCCGCTATACGGCGGTGAAAGCACTCGACCTTCGCCAGCTCGCCGGAGGTGTCGGCAACGAACATGGCCATGGCCTCACCGAAGGTGAGGATTTCAGGGCCGGGGGAGTGAGAGGTGGCCATCGTCAAGCTCCAGGGCAAGTTCCATTCTCGAGCGATTGATCACCAGTATGCTGGAGGGAAGGAACAACCGAATCAAGGTCATCAAACGGATAGCCTACGGTTCCCGCAACAAGGAGTGCTTTTTCCTGAAGCTCCGTGTCGCGTTTTCGACAAAATTCGATGGGTCTGCAGCGTTTGATTGCGTGATCAGCTCCGGGCCACTGAGTAGCAGTTAGGTGTCGTTGCAGGCGCGATCATGACATTCGTCAAACTTTTTCAACATCTGGCCTCAACCTGCCCCTCTTAGGTGCCGATATAGCTTCTGTGGCTGCAGGAAGGGATACCTCGATTCTAATAACTATTAATCGTGTTCGGGTAGTGGCTTGCTACCGGGACATGATGTGCAGTGTGGCAGGAGAGCAGGGTATGAATTCCATCACGATGGGCAGTATTCCCGACCATGCCGGGGGAAGGCACTCGGCAGGTCGTTCCGCTGACTCAGCGAGGCGTCAGCGTCTGGGCTTCAGCAGTCGCCTGACACTGATGATCGTGTCGCTGGTGCTGGCCTCTGTGGTACTGGTGGCCGGCCTTGTCTATACCCAGTACCGGCAGTCCTTTACCCAGGCGACGGTCGACCAGTTGGAGGGCACGGGCGAGATGATGGCGTCGTCGTTCACCCAGTGGCTGGGCGCGCGCCAGGACGAGATCCGCTATGTGGCCAGCCTCGATTCGGTACGCCAGATCGAGATCGAGCCGATTGAACATCTTCTGACACGTATCGCTGAGCAGAGCGGCTATTACGATACGCTGTTCTTCGTTGGCCGGGATGGCATCGGCGTGGCCGGGGTCAGCTATGACGGCGGTGCGACGGTGTTGTCGAGCGACGATGCCCGCGCCTTTGACGTGGCGGATAGGGCCTGGTTCCAGGAGGCGATCCAGGGCCAGCAGGTCTTCTCCCAGCCGCTGGTCTCTCGCGCCACGGGCAACCAGGTGAGCAACGTGGTGGCGCCGGTCTTCAGCGATGGCGGCGATGTGGTGGGAGTGGTTCGCGCCGCCGTACGACTTGATGTGCTGTTCGAACGCATGGCTGACATGTCCCTGGGCGGCAGCTCGGATACCTACCTGCTGGGGAGCGATGGTATGCCTGTTACGCCGGTGGCGGCCCTTGGTGGCGAGAGCCGCGAGGTGGCAACCCTTGCGGCCACTGCTCTGGCGGCGGGTGAAAGTGGTGTCGGCCGCTATCGGGATGTGGCCGGCACACCGGTGATCGGCAGCTACACTTATCTGCCAATGCTCGACTGGGGGCTGGTGGTGGAGGTGCCCGAGGCGGAGGCGCTCGCAGGGGTAACGCGACTGTTCTGGATTCTGGTGGGCATCACGGCGGTGATCGTGGCAGTGGCGGTGCTGGTGAGCCTTGGCATGGTGCGCTCGGTGGTGAAGACGCTGGGCGGTGACCCGCAGCGTGCAGCCGACGTGGTGAAGCGGGTCGTCGATGGCGACCTGACCATGCGGGTGCCGGTCAAGCCGGGCGATACCACCAGCCTGCTGGCGAACATCCACGAGATGCAGCAGAACCTTCAGCAGATGATGGGGGACATCAAGCGGACGGCCGATTCGGTCAGTATCGCCAGCGACGAGATCGCCCAGGGTAACGAGGACCTCTCCAGTCGAACCGAGGAGCAGTCTTCCTCACTGGTGGAAACCGCCTCCAGCATCGAGCAGATGACCGCCACGGTGAAGCAGACCGCGGAGTCGGCCTCTCATGCCCGGACCCTGACCACCGAGCTGGATACTCAGGCCAGGGAAGCCAGTGGCGTGGGGCAGGAGGCCGCCGAATCCATGGGCGCGATCAAGCAGGCCAACCATCGTGTAGCCACGATCGTGTCTGCCATCGACAGTATTGCCTTCCAGACCAACCTGCTGGCACTGAATGCCTCGGTGGAGGCGGCGCGGGCCGGCGAGCACGGCCGCGGCTTTGCCGTGGTGGCCTCGGAGGTGCGCCAGCTGGCGGGTCGCTGCTCGGATGAAGCCAACAAGATTCGTGCCCTGGTGGATACCAGCGTGGCCAGCGTGGATGAGGGCGAACGCCTGGTCGCCACGGCCAGCCAGCAACTGGTGACGATCGCTGAAGGTGTCAAGCAGGTTACGACCTTTGTCAGCGAGATCGCCACGGCGGCCAACGAACAGTCATCTGGTATCGAACAGATCAATGCGGCGGTTTCGCAGCTTGATGAGGTGACCCAGCAGAACGCGTCGCTGGTGGAAGAGGCCTCCGCGGCCAGCCAATCCCTCAGCGACCAGGCCCGCGAGCTGGCCAGGCTGGTTCAGCGCTTCAAGATCGATGAGGACCCGCGACCCCTGGTCATGCAGGGCTGATATAGGCCAGGGCAAGGGTGGGTGGCAAGGCGGCTGATTTACGCCTTGCCACTCAGCTTGGCGGTGCCGCCGCTGGCGAAGGAGGCGCGGGCGATGATGTCGTAGTTGGAGAGCGATGTCTTGCCGGTTTCCAGGGTGGCGCTGCCGTTTGCCGAATGGCTCTCCGATGGTGTTGAGGTATTGGGTTCGGGC
>NZ_AZQX01000208.1:0-7606 GCF_000568385.1 Halomonas sp. BC04 | reverse complement strand
ATCCAGGCTCTTTCGAGAAGCGCATCGAGAAGCGCACCGTTCGCGACTGAACCGCGACTTTCCATGGATTCGATTCGAGCCTTTCGGCCAGGCCGGCATGGCTCACAACGACAAGAGGCAAGAAGATGGCACTGACTCGCGAACAGATGGCACAGCGCGTGGCGCGTGAACTCCAGGACGGCTTTTACGTCAACCTGGGCATCGGCATTCCAACGCTGGTGGCCAATTACATTCCCGATGGTATCGATGTCATGCTCCAGTCCGAGAATGGGCTGCTGGGAATGGGCCGCTTCCCCACCGAGGAGGAGGTCGACCCGGACATGATCAATGCCGGCAAGCAGACCGTGACGGCACGCCCCGGGGCCGCGATCTTCTCCTCCGCGGAGTCCTTTGCGATGATCCGTGGCGGCCATGTGGACCTGACCGTCCTCGGCGCATTCGAGGTCGACCAGGAAGGCAATATTGCCTCCTGGATGGTGCCCGGCAAGCTGATCAAGGGCATGGGCGGCGCCATGGACCTGGTAGCCGGTGCCGAGAACATCATCTGCACCATGACCCATGCGTCCAAGCACGGTGAGTCGAAGCTGCTGGAGAAGTGTACCCTGCCCTTGACCGGGGCGGGCTGTATCAACCGGGTACTGACCGATCTGGCCTATATGGAGATCGAGAACGGTGCCTTCATCCTCAAGGAGCGGGCGCCGGGCGTCAGCGTGGAAGAGATCGTCGAGAAGACAGCGGGCAAGCTGGTGGTGCCCGAGCACGTGCCGGAAATGACGTTTGACGAGTGATCCTCGTTAACCGCTGATTTCGATGAAGCCCGGGCCTGCAGGTCCGGGCTTCATCAGTTTCTGCATCGTGGTCTTGCGCATCGCTTCCGGCATCGCTGCGAAGGCCTGATGAATTTATGACCAGCCTGTTTCAACCCTGTTGTTTCCTGGCCAAGCCGGACTTGCAACGCGCTCTTTCACAGTGTTATCCACAAATTTTGTGGATAACCGTCTCCTTCAGGAGATCTCGCAGCGGGTATGGTGGGGGAGCAGCAGCTCGACGGCACGTTCATGGTCGCTGCTGAGTCGCTTCTGCATCAGGGCCAGGCCACCCAGTGGGATGCGGTGCTCATCGCCGTCGGCGAAGGCGATACGACGCGAACAGGTGGGATAGAAGCGGTAATTCAGCAGTGGCGAGATCGGAAAGAGTCCATGTTGGCGACCCTCGCTACCCTTGAGCCCGCTCTCCTCGAGGGCTTCGTCGAGGCTGTCTATACCCTGACCGATGTGCTCGCAGTCGAAGCCGGCATGGTGCATGCTCGGCCCCATGACCGATAGCCAGCCGGCCAGCGGATGGGCATCGCAGAGCATTCGATAGCTGGGCCAGTCGGGCATCGCCCAGGGACGACCTCGCGTCAACAGGTTCTGTCCACGGGCATCCTGCGGATGGGTATTGGCCACCAGTTCGGCGAGTCGGGCCCTGGGCTCACGCGAGAGGGTTCCCATCTGCAGTTCGGCCAGTATCAGCCATGGGCCGTCATCGGGCGGAGCCAGCAGGGTAACCAGCAGGCCACGATCGGCCATGGCATAGCGTTGGGTGGAACGAAAGCCGAGATGTCCCAGGGTGGGCAAGAGGTCGGCAGCCGCAAAGGGCGACTGGTTCAGCGTCAGTATCGCCAGGTATTCGGCCGGGGTATCGATGGGCCACAGGCGCAGGGCGCCCACATCCGTATTCTGGTGGATGTAGTCGAGCCACAGCTGTTGCAAGAACTCTTCCCGCTGCATCGTTGCCGTTCCTTGTCTCCTGATGCGCCTGTAGGCAGGACGCTTGGCGTCAGTATAGGTGCTGGCGGCAATCGGCTTTCAACGGAGAAGAACGGTCAACGGTACAAGGACGCTACGGGGAGCAGGGCGGGGTGCTCCCCGAGGGTTGGCCATCAGCCTGCGTTGGCCTGGGACATGAGGTCGTGGTCACGCACGTACTGGTCGAACTCCGTGAAACCGCCCACGTGGGACTGGCCGACGAATATCTGTGGCACGGTCGTGACCGGCTTGCCGATGGTCTTCTCCATGTCGGCCTTGCTGATACCTTCCACCAGGATATCGACGTAGCGGTGGCCCTCGATGGCGCCGGACGCTTCCAGCCGCTCGGCAAGCGCCTGGGCACGGACGCAGAAGGGGCAGCCGGGACGGCCGAAAATAACCACGAACATAGAAACACTCCTTGAATGGGTTGGCGACATTGTGACCGATCGCTTGTACGGGCGCCAATAGCGAGCCGCTAGCCTGGATATTGCCCAGGGCTATCGCTGTTGCCGATGTCTCCGATGACCACCGACGTCTCGGCTTCCGCCGGGGCGCCTGGCGGCGCCAGTCGCGATGCAGAGTCGGAGCGCCGAACCAGCGCTCCGACAGCTGTTTTTTCTTGCCATGGCAGGAGGTTACTATGGTGTTGCTGGGCGTCGGAGAGTTTCAGTATTGCATCAAATCATTGTCATCGGCAGCGCGCAGCAGGTCGGCGAGTTCGGCATGGACCTCCGGTGCGCTGACCAGCAGGTTTTCGCCATACAGGTCCTCGGGAATGCCTCCGGGCAAGGATAGAGATGGCCTCCCCGGGCGCCGGCTTCTCGTGCGATCAACAGGCCGGCAGCGAAGTCCCAGGGCGAGACGCTTTCGTAGTAAGCATCAAGCCGGCCGCAGGCGACATCACAGAGGTCCAGTGCCGCCGAACCGTTGCGCCGTACGTCCTGGCAGTGCTGGAGTATCGCCATCAGTCGCCGCATCAGGGGAGGGCGGCTATCGCGCCGGTAGGGAAAGCCGGTGCCAACCAGGCAGTGCTCCAGGTTGGAGCGGCGACTGGCATGGATGGGCTTGCCGTTGCACCAGGCGCCCTGGCCATACAGGGCCGTGTAGGTTTCACCCAGGAACGGGGCGTGGACCACGCCGAGGCGGGTTCTGCCCTCGCTGACCCAGGCGATGGAGACGCCGACATGGTGAAGGCCGTGGGCGAAGTTGACCGTGCCATCGATGGGGTCCACGACCCACAGCGCCTCGGCCGTTGCCATCACCCCTCGATCCGGCGCCAGCTCCTCACTCAGCCGTGACTCGCCCGGCAGTGCTGTCTCAAGCCGCTCGCTGATCAGCCTGTCGATCTCCAGGTCGACATTCGTGACCAGTTCCTGTCCCTGCTTGTAGCGCTGGCTGAACGACTGCCCCTGGCGCGCGGCGATGATGCGTTCACCGGCCTCGTTTGCGATCGATACGGCCAGTTCGAGGCGATCTTGGGGAAGCATGGGCATTCCTCGTCGCAGGTGGAGCTGCCAGAATAGCAGTCGTGATGGATCCCTGCCGAACCCAACGGCCCAATCCACTTTGTGGCCGGATCAATTTGCCGAAGAAGGAGTGCCAATGCAGGCCCTGACACCCGAGCAGTACGAGCGACTTCGTGAGCTGGCGTCAGCCTGGCAGCAGCAGCAGGGTCGCGCGTTGAAGGAGATGGCCCATTACAACCCGAGGTTGAGTGTGGATGCCCTGTGCTTTCAGCTGTTGCCTGAGGATGGGACGGACGGGGAAGAAACGACCTACCTGGCCGGTGCCCTGGTCACCCCGGTGTCGCTTTCGCTGTTGCTGGTTCCGGCCGAGAACGACGCGCCCCCACCCGAGCCGGGAACCCGTCGTCGTTTCGCCCTGCCATCGGGACGCTACCCCTTCGTCGCGGAGCGACCCGCCCCGTCGGTGTGGCTGTGGCGCTGTGAGCTCATCGACGATCTATCGGACCTCGACTCGCTACAGGAGGCGAGCCGGCTGGCCCAGCGGATGATGGACAAGGTCATGACCCCCGACGCGGGGTGAGGGTAGCGTCAATGTGGCAGGAAAATCATCGCCGAACCGGTCGTTTCTGCAGCTTGCGCTGAAGAGTTCGGCGATGCATGCCCAGCGCCCTGGCCGTGGCGGAGATGTTGCCGTCATGCTCCTGCAGCACTTTCTGGATGTGCTCCCAGGCGATGCGATTGATGGAGGGTGGGGAGACGGCCACCTCGGCGTCCGGGTCGCCCTGCTCGCGGCCCAGGGCGATGAGAATTTCCTCGGCATCTGCCGGCTTGCAGAGGTAATTGACGGCGCCGAGCTTGATCGCTTCGACGGCTGTGGCGATGCTGGAGTAGCCGGTGAGCACGACCACGCGACAGGTGGGCAGGACGTCGAGGAGCTCCGGCAGCAGTTTCAGGCCGGAACTCTGTTCCAGCTTGAGGTCCAGCGTCGCGAAGTCGGGGCGATGGCGCCGCGCCAGGGTCATCGCCTGTTCGGCATCGTGTGCCACGAGGACCTCGAAGCCGCGGCGGGTCATGGCGCGCGACAGAACATGGCAGAACATTTCGTCGTCATCGATGATCAGCAGGCGTGTGTCGGCATCTTGCATGGCAACCTCGTCGCGTCATTCGGAAGGGATGCCGCCCGGTTCAGGGCTCGCTGGGCGGCAGGGTCACTTCGGTCAGCGTTCCCCCATCAGGATGATTATACAGGCTAACGCCGCCGCCGAATCGGTTGATGGTGGCGTGGGTGAGAAAGAGGCCGATACCCAGCCCCTTGCTCTTGGTCGACACGAAGGTCTCTCCAAGCTGGTCGGCGATCTCCAGGGCGACCCCGGGGCCATGATCACGGATATCGATCACCACCTCCTCGGCTGTCCAGTCGAGGCGGATGCTGATGTTGTCCGGATTGGCATCCGCGGCATTGTTGAGCAGGTTGGTGATAGCCTGATCCAGGGTGGCGTCCACCTTGAGCCAGGGGGTGCTGTTCTGGCTACCGATATCCAGCCGATGACTGACATCGGGTCGCAGGACCAGCCAGCGCTGTACCACGCTTGCGAGCCATTCGCGGGCATCGTGCACCTCCGGCTTTGCCATGCGGCCGCGATCTGCGCTCTGTACCAGTTGACGCAGCCGTTCCTTGCAGACGTCCACCTGCTGACGCAGCAGGTCGACATCCTTTTCGAGCGCACTGTCTCCACGCACTTCTTCGCGCATCTCGCTCAACAGCACGGCCATGGTCGACAGCGGCGTCCCCAGCTCATGGGCGGTTCCCGCGGCCTGGGTGGCCACCGCCACGACCTGTTCATTGCGCAGGGCTGCCTCTCGCGTGCGTGACAGGGCCTGCTCACGGCTGCGCAACGCATGGGCCATCTTGTAGATGAAGAAGGTCACCAGCCCCGCCGAAAGGGCGAAATTGAGCCACATTCCCAGCACATGGAGATCGATGGCCTCGTCATCGTAGTGGTGGGTCAACTGCGGCACCGGGTGGTAGTCGAACATCAGCATCGTGTAGGCGGCCATGGCCGCCGAGGCGATGATCCAGGCGTATCGCCAGGGCAGCGTGGCGGCGGCGATGGTCACCGGTATCAGGTAGTAATTGATGAAGGGGTTGGTGGAGCCCCCGGTGAGGTAGAACAGCAGGGTCAGGCCCAGGACGTCGGCCAGCAGATGAAGCACGTACTCGGTATGGCTGACGGCCCACTGTCGGCCTAGCCGCCACCAGGTGAAGAGGTTGATCAGCCCCATGGCGACGATCACCCCGATGACGGCGACCACCTGCAGTTCGAAATGAAGTAGCTCCACGCCGATGATCACCGCGGCCAGGAAGCCGGTCCAGGTGATGCCCCTCACGATGGTCAGGCGAACCAGGTTGCGGCTGGGTGTCGAAAGGGGCAGGGGTAGTGCGGAGGGCATGAGGCTCCGTTGCAGAACGTTGGGGACATCATAACCCGTGGCGCTGACGGATACCGAGCGGGACCCGAACTTCGCCCCGATTGCGTCACTCAATGAGAACGGGGCCAGATAGAGAAAAAAACGATAAGCGACGCGTCTCAGGATTGGATAATGTGTATAAGACATGCCGATATGCGACAGGATGTCGCATATCGGCTCTATACTTCGAACACCAATCGGGCAGTGGTGTGGTAAGAGCCGACCGAACCAGTAGCGCGCGGGAGAGAGACCATGACAAGCTCATCACGGAAAGATCCTGAGGGATTCAGGAGCCCGCAGACCCGGGGCGAAGGAATCAAGACCCAGACGATCGGGTTTCTGCTCCTGGACAATTTCACTCTCATCTCGCTGGCATCCGCCATCGAGCCCCTGCGCATGGCCAACCAGCTCGCCGGCCATGAACTCTACCGCTGGTACACCCTCACCGCCGATGGTGAGCCGGTCAGCGCCAGCGATGGGCTCAAGGTGACGCCGGACGTCTCCCTGCGCACGCCGTTGGGGCTCGATATGGTGGTGGTCTGTGGCGGCGTCGGGCCGCATCGCAGCGTGCAGCGCGAGCACGTGGCCTGGCTCCAGGGCCAGGCAAGACTCTCGCGCCGGCTTGGCGCGATCTGTACCGGTAGCTGGGCCCTGGCCAAGGCCGGCCTGCTCGACGGCTACGACATCAGCACCCATTGGGAATGCATGGCGGCGATGCGAGAGGCCTTTCCCCGCGTCGAGCTGACCACGCGGCTGTTCTGCATCGATCGTGATAGAGCGACCTCCTCCGGAGGCACCGCACCGCTGGATATGATGCTCAACCTGATCGCAAAGGATCATGGCCGAGAGCTGGCGGCGGGTATTTCCGAGATGTTCATCTGCGAGCGCGTGCGTAACGAGCAGGACCAGCAGCGCATTCCCCTGCGTCACGTGCTGGGTACCACCCAGCCCAAGCTGCTCGAGATCGTGGCCCTCATGGAGGCCAACCTGGAGGAGCCCATCGGCCTCGATGAGCTCGCCAGCTATGTGGATGTCTCCCGGCGTCAGCTGGAACGGCTGTTCCAGAAGAACCTTCACTGCTCGCCATCGCGCTACTACCTCAAGCTTCGACTGACCCGGGCGCGTCAGTTGCTCAAGCAGACCTCAATGTCGATCATCGAGGTGGCCTCGGCCTGTGGCTTTGTCTCGACGCCCCACTTTTCGAAGTGTTACCGCGAGTTCTTCGGCTTTCCTCCCAGGGACGAGCGTATCGGAAATCTCCAGCCCACGGTGCGCCTCGAGGAGAAGCAGGTGGATGCGCTATTCAGCGGTGCCGCCTTCGAGCCGGTCTCCTGTGAGCCGGTTTCCAGCGCCATGGTCGCCCTCGACCAGGCTCGTGGGGAGCCGACCTATGCCAGTGTGGCGGTCAACCAATCGAGAGTGGCGGTCAATAAATAGCTTGGGCGTCGCTTTCACGACAGATGTGACGCAATTGGAATCCTCTCCGTCGCTTCCAGTCTCCGTGTAGGGAACCTGCCGGCGCTATGCTGCCGGCATGCTACAACAACACGGAGAACCGGCCATGACCCCCCACGAACTGCACCAGGACGCCATCATCATCGATGGCCTCATCATCGCCAAATGGAATCGCGAGCTGTTCGAGGACATGCGCCACGGCGGCCTCACGGCGGCCAACTGCACCGTTTCGGTGTGGGAGGGGTTCCAGGCCACCGTCGATAATATCGTCAAGTCCAACCAGCTGATGGCCGAGTGCAGCGACCTGGTACGTCCGGTGCGCACCGCCGCCGACATCACCCGGGCCAAGGAGGAGGGCAAGACCGGCATCCTCTTCGGCTTCCAGAACGCCAACGCCTTCGAGGACCAGCTCGGCTACGTGGA
>NZ_AZQX01000207.1:0-14082 GCF_000568385.1 Halomonas sp. BC04 | reverse complement strand
GCCATGATGATCGATAACCCCGCCGCCAAGTACCGCCCCTTCGTCGCCGTCGATCTTCCCGATCGCCAGTGGCCGAGCAAACGTATCGAGACACCGCCGCTGTGGTGCAGCGTCGATCTGCGCGACGGCAACCAGGCGCTGATCGATCCCATGGATCACGAGCGCAAGCAGCGGTTCTTCGACCTGCTGGTCAAGATCGGCTTCAAGCAGATCGAAGTTGGGTTTCCCTCGGCATCCCAGACTGACTTCGACTTCGTTCGTGCCCTCATCGAGCAGGACAAGGTGCCCGATGACGTGACCATCCAGGTGCTGACCCAGGCGCGGCCGCACCTGATCGACCGTACCTTCGAGTCCCTCAAGGGCGCCAGGAATGCCATCGTCCACGTCTATAACGCCACCGACCCGGTCTTTCGCCGCGTGGTGTTCGGCGTCAGCAAGGCGGAGTGCATCGGCATCGCCGTGGATGCCACCACCCAGATCCGGCAGCGCATGAGCGAAGCCCCCGAGACCAACTGGACCTTCCAGTACTCACCGGAGCTGTTCACCACCACCGAGATGGACTTTGCCAAAGAGGTGGTCGAGGCGGTGATGGAGGCCTACGGGGCGACCCCCGAGGAGCCGATGATCGTCAACCTGCCTGCCACCGTGGAGGCGGCCACACCCAACAACTATGCCGATCAGGTGGAGTGGTTCTGCCGCAACGTGAAGCACCGTGACAGCCTGATCGTCAGCGTGCACCCGCACAATGACCGGGGCACCGGCGTGGCAGCGGCCGAACTGACGGTCATGGCCGGGGCCGACCGGGTCGAGGGCACCCTGTTCGGCAACGGCGAGCGCACCGGCAACGTGGACATCGTGACGCTTGCCATGAACCTCTACACCCAGGGGGTGCACCCCGGCCTCGATTTCTCCAACATCACGCCGATCATGCGTGAGGTGGAGTACTGCAACCAGTTGCCGGTGCATCCGCGTCATCCCTACGTGGGCGACCTGGTGTTCACGGCGTTTTCCGGCTCCCACCAGGATGCGATCAAGAAAGGCATGGCGGAGCGTCGTGCCGACCCCGAGGCGGTCTGGGAGGTGCCCTATCTGCCCATCGACCCCCTTGATGTGGGGCGCAGCTACGAGGCGGTGATTCGTGTCAACAGCCAGTCGGGGAAGGGGGGCATCTCCTATCTGCTGGAGCAGGAGCACGGTATCGAGCTGCCCCGCCGACTCTCCATCGAGTTCAGCCATGTGGTGCAGGAGGTGGCGGATCGTACGGCCAAGGAGATCACCTCTCAGATGATCTACCAGGCCTTCGCCGACGAGTACCTCGACAAGCGCGAACCCATGGCGCTGGTCAATCACCGGCTCTCCTCCGACCCGGACAGCCCCAAGGTGAGACTCGAGGCGACCATCGAGGAGCGCGGTGAGCGCCGCACTATCCAGGGGGAGGGCAATGGGCCGCTGGCCGCCTACATCAAGGCCCTGGCCGCCGCCGGCCACGACGTGGAGATCATCGACTACCACGAGCACTCCCGTGGTCAGGGCTCGGACGCGAGGCGATCGCCTATGTGGAGGTGCGCATCGCGGGCGAGGCGGTGTTCGGTGTCGGCATCGACGAGAGCATCACGACCGCGTCCATGAAAGCGGTGGTCAGCGCCATCAACCGTCATGTCTCGACCCAGGCGCCGGCGGCGAATGTGACTGCCGAGTCGCTGGCGGTGGCGAAGTAGCAGAATCGCGGCTGATCCGGCGACAGGCCTGTGCGGGGGCGCTGTGAACCCGTCCCTGGGCGCTACCGATGCCATCCCTGGCATAGGACCCCCGCTTCGGCCTGTCCCCGGCGCCGCTCGCCTTGGTGCTTGCCGCTATAGCGGCGTCTTGCTCGCCTCGCCGGGGACCTCCCGAACGAGGCGGGGCATCAGGAAGCCAGGCAGTAGCTCCCTCAGGCCCGCGACCAGTTCGCGGGCTTCCTCGTCTGCCACGTCGAAGTGGGCGGCACCCGCCACCGGGTCGAGCACATGGAGGTAGTAGGGCAGGATGCCGGCCTCGAAGAGCCGCTCGGAGAGGCTGGTCAGGGCATCGACGCTGTCGTTGACGCCTCGCAGCAGTACGCTCTGGTTGAGCAGCGTGACGCCCGCGCCTTTCAGCCGCTCGCAGGCTGCCACCACCGCGTCATCGATCTCGTTGGCATGGTTGATATGCAGTACCACCACCTTCTGCAGGCGCGTTGCCGAGAGCCAGCCGAGCAGAGCGTCATCCACTCGGTCGGGGATCACCACTGGCAAGCGGGTGTGAATGCGCAGCCGCTTGAGGTGGGGGATGGTATCGAGCCGCTCCACCAGCCAGGCCAGCTGGCGGTCGCTGGCGGCCAGCGGGTCGCCCCCGGAGAGGATCGCTTCGCTGATCGAGGTGTCGCCGCGTAGATACTCGAGGGAGTCATCCCACTGGCTGCGGGAAGGCGCGTTCTGCTCGTAGGGAAAGTGGCGGCGGAAGCAGTAGCGGCAGTTAACCGCACAGACGGGACTGGCGACCAGCAGGACGCGGCCGGCGTACTTGTGGATCAGCCCCCTTGCCGGGGTGTGGTCGGCTTCCTCCAGGGGGTCGGCGACGTAGCCCGGTACCACCTCGCCTTCGGCGGCCAGCGGCAGCACCTGACGCAGCAGAGGGTCGTCAGGGTCGCCGTGGCGCATGCGTGCCAGGAAAGCCTCCGGGACGCGTACGTCGAAAAGTTCATGTCCGCGCTCGGCCCCCGGCAGCCAGCCGTCATCGAGGCCCAGGCGGCGACACAGTTCACCTGGATCGCGAATGGCGTCCGAGAGCTGGGCTTGCCAGGCGGAGGGCAGAATCAAGGGCACCGTGTCAGGCTGCGATGTCGCCTGTCTCTGCAAAACGACGGGGCTTCGGGTTATCATGCGGCACACCAGTCACATAGGCGAGGGCTTGGCCCCTCGTCGATTTCATATCCGCGCGTCCAGGCGAAGCTGTGACACGCTCGATCATCCGAGGGGCAATATGGCGAACTATTCTACCAACGAATTCAAGGGCGGGCTGAAGGTGATGCTGGATGGCGACCCTTGCTCGATCGTCGAGAACGAATTGGTCAAGCCGGGCAAGGGGCAGGCCTTCAGCCGGGTCAAGCTGCGCAACCTGATCACCGGCCGCGTCTGGGAACGTACCTTCAAGTCGGGCGACTCCCTTGAAGGTGCCGATGTGATGGATCTGGAAATGGAATACCTCTATAACGACGGCGACATGTGGTATTTCATGAAGACCGATGGTTCCTTCGAGCAGTATGCGGTGGAGAAGAAGGCGCTGGGAGACACGGCCAAGTGGCTCAAGGAGCAGGTGGCCTACACCGTGACCCTGTGGAACGACAACGCCATCAGTGTGACGCCGCCCAACTTCATCGAGCTGGAAGTGGTCGAGACCGATCCGGGCCTCAAGGGCGATACCGCCCAGGGAGGCTCCAAGCCGGCCACGCTCTCCTCCGGCGCCGTGGTGCGCGTGCCGCTGTTTATCAATCAGGGCGAGGTGCTCAAGATCGATACCCGCTCCGGCGAGTACGTTTCACGAGCATAAGCGATCGCCCAACAAGCGAAACTGGGGGTAGGCTATCGCAGGTAGCTTCCTTCGCTCGGGGCTGATCTGGGGACAAGCCTGCGAGGAGGCGCTGTGAATACCTCCCTGTACGCTACCGACGCCATCCATGGCGTCGGACCTCCTCTTCGGCTTGCCCCCAGCGCCCCTCGCTTTGCGCAACAGCGGTAGCCCTGTCGCCGACAAGCCGCGGTTCCATGCTGCCTAACGCAGGCCACGCTTATTCGGCGTGGCCTCCATCGTTCTGGAGAATGTGTCATGGCGACTGACTGGCGCCCCACCGCAAGCATCGACACGCTGCGCGAGCGGGCACGATTGCTGGCTCAGGTGCGGGGGTTCTTTGCCGCCCGGAATGTGCTCGAGGTGGAAACGCCGGTGCTGGGCCACGGCGGCAGTACCGACGTGCATCTGACGTCGCTGTCGCTTGCGGCGACAACCTCGGCGGGGCGCGAGCGGCTGTGGCTGCAAACCTCGCCGGAGTTTCACATGAAGCGACTGCTGGCCGCCGGTAGCGGGCCGATCTTCCAGCTCGCGCGCAGCTTTCGGGACGGCGAGGTGGGCCGTCGCCACAACATCGAGTTCACCATGCTGGAGTGGTACCGCCCGGGCTTCTCCCTCGACCAGCTGATCGAGGAGACGGCTGCGTTGATTCTGGCGGTGCTGGGGCGGGCCCCGGGGCCGTTGCGCCGTCGCCGCTACCGGGAATTGTTCCGCGAGGCGCTGGGCTCGATCCGTTTCGCATCGAGCTCGACTCGCTGCGCCGGGTCGCCGCTGAGCGCGGCGGCCTCGACATGCAAGACGCGCCCCGTGACGATTGCCTCGACCTGCTGATGGGCCTGGTCATCGAGCCGGGGCTGGGCCGGGAGGGACTCGACGTGGTGGTGGATTATCCGGCCAGTCAGGCGGCCCTGGCGCGGCGTCATCGTGACCCGGAGGATGGCGAGTGGGTGGCCTCGCGTTTCGAGGTCTATGCGCAGGGACTGGAGCTGGCCAACGGCTACGATGAGCTCATCGATGCCGATGAGCAGCGCGTGCGCTTCGTCGAGGACAATGCATCTCGTCGCCGGCTGGGCCTGCCGGAGGTGGACGTCGACGAGCGCCTGCTGGCGGCCATCGAGAGTGGCATGCCGGCAGGCTGCGGGGTCGCACTGGGTATGGATCGGCTGATCCAGCTGGCGCTTGGGAGGCAGAGCGTGGCGGAGGTGATGGCCTTCGCCACGCCGCGTTGTTAGAGCGGTATCTCAAACGTTAAGGATTTTCGCCGCTTCGGCCTGTCCTCGGTGCCCCTCGCTATGAAATGCCAAAATCTCCTAACGACTGGCCCATGGTCACGGTGGTCTTGGGCGCCAGCGTCTCGTCGAAATCGACCTTGCCGGCGAAGGCCATCACCACCGTGGAGCCGAGCTTGAACCGGCCCATCTCCGCGCCACGCTCCAGGCGTACCGGGGTGTCGAAGCGCACGCGCTGCACTTGCCCCGAGAGTGGGGTGATCTGGCCGGCCCACACCGTCTCGATGGCGGCGACGATCATCGCTCCCACCAGCACCACCACCATGGGGCCCTGCTCGGTATCGAAGTGGCAGACCAGGCGCTCGTTGCGGGCGAAGAGATTGGGCACGTGGTCGGTGGTGGCCGAGTTGACCGAGAAGAGCCGCCCCGGCACGTAGACCATCTCGGTCAGGGTGCCGGCCAGCGGCATGTGTACGCGGTGATAATCCTTGGGGGAGAGGTAGACGTTGGCGTAGCTGCCGCCGGTGTAGCGCCGTGCGGCTTTTGCGTCGCCACCGAGCAGGTCCTCCATCGAGAAGCGGTGCCCCTTGGCCTGCAGCAGTCGGTCCGCCTCGATGGCGCCGAACTGGGAGAGGGTGCCGTCGGCGGGGCAGAGCAGCCCGTCGCCCAGGGGGCGGGCATCCGGCTTGAGCGCCCGGGTGAAGAAGTCGTTGAAGGTGGCGTAGGCCGTGGGGTCGGGCTCGAGGGCCTCGTGCATGTCCACCTTGAAGCGCTTGATGAAGGCGCGGATCAAGGCGTTCTTCAGCCAGGGCTGGCGACATTCGGCGAACTTGCCCACCAGCCTCGACAGCAGGTGGTGAGGGATGGGGTATTGGATCAGGGCGAATAGTTTGGCGAGAGACAAGGTAAAGATTCCGTTGTTGCCTTGGTTGGCGCCACTCGGACAAGGCGATTTTCGACAATCGAGTCCGAAACCCTGGCTCGCTCGTGCCAGCGGCCTCGATAAGGGCGCTTCGCTGCCTGCCCGAGTGGCGTACTTAGGTTATGTGTCCGGTCTACTTCTCTATCGGCGTATCGTCGCGGTTGCCCCACTCCTTCCAGGAGCCGGCGTAGCCGCGAATCTTCTCGAAGCCAAGCGCTCTGCCCACCAGCCAGGTGAAGCCGCTACGGTGGTGGCTCTGGCAGTGGGTGACCACTTCCATGTCCGGGGTGAGGCCCAGCGCTTCCAGTTCGATGATCAGCTCCGCATAGTCACGGATACGCAGGGCGCGCTCCTTGTCCATGGCCTGGGTCCACTCCATGTTCACCGCGCCGGGAATATGGCCAAGCTTACGGTTTTCGCCTTTCTCGCCACGGTACTCTTCCGGCGAACGGGCATCCCAGATGGCGAAGCCCTTCTCGCCGAGGCGCTCCAGTAGCTCGCTGCGGTCGATGGCTACCTCGGGATGCAGGATCTCGGCTTCGTACTCGCTGGGAGAGGGCTTGCGGGGCTCGGTGGAGACGGGTTGCCCGGCCTGGCGCCAGGCGTGGATGCCGCCGTTGAGATAGGAGTAGCGGCCATGTCCGATCAGATCCAGGGTCCATAGCAGGCGACCGGCCCAGCCGCCGCCCTCGTCGTCATAGGCCACCACATGGGTGTCGCGTGTCAGGCCAAGCTCCGAGAAGAGGCGCGATAGCGAATCGATGCTGGGCACCTCGCAGGGGACGGCGCCTTCGCCACGCATGAGTCTGCGGAAATCGAGATACACGGCGCCGGGTACATGACCTTGCTCATGGCTCTCGGCCTTGAGCGGTACGTCGATGATCAGAAGTTGAGGATCGTCCAGGTGCTCGGCAAGCTGTTCGGGTTCGACGATCAGCGGCAGCAGGTTCTCTTCTGAACTCATGGCGCTCTCCTTGACTCATTGTCGCGATGTGACCGAATCAGGTCTCGTTGAGACTCTCGACGATGCGGCGATAACTGGCAAAGCGTTCCGGATGCACGTCCCCGCGCTCCACGGCTTCTAGCAGGGCGCACCCCGGCTCCTGTCGGTGGCGGCAGTCGCGAAAGCGGCAGTGCCCCAGCAGGTCGCGAAACTCGATGAAGCCTTCGGCGACCTGCTGCTCGTCCAGGTGGACCAGCCCGAACTCACGAATGCCGGGAGAATCGATCAGTTCGGCTTTCTCGGCGGTGGGCAGGTCATAGAGGCGTGCGGTGGTGGTGGTATGGGTGCCCTTGCGTGAATCCTTCGACAGCGCCCCGATGCGGAGTTCCTCGTCCGGCAGCAGGCGGTCGATGAGCGATGACTTGCCCACGCCGCTTTGCCCGACGAAGACCGAGGTGCGTTCGGCGAGGCAGGCGTGCAGTGCCTCCAGGCCGTCTCCCCGGGCCGTGGTAGAGGTCACCACGCATAGCCCAGGGCCTCGTAGCGGCGGAGCAGCTCCGTCAGCTCGCCGCCATCCTCCGGCAGGAGGTCGATCTTGTTGAGCACCAGTACCGGCGCGATGCCGGTTGCCTCGGCGGCCACCAGGTAACGGTCGATCAGGTTGGGGTGGGGCGCGGGCTCCACGGCGAAGACGATCAGGATCTGGTCGATATTGGCGGCCACGGGCTTGAGCTGACCTCGGGCATCGGGGCGCTCCAGTACGTTCTGTCGCTCGGAACGAGCCACCACGACGCCGTCCACGACATTGCCGCTGCTGTCATGAGCGGCGCGCCAGACGACCCTGTCGCCGGTGACCAGGCCCTCGAGGTTGGCACGCAGGTGGCAGCGCACCGGGTCGCCACCGCCATCGCCGCGAACGTCCAGGGTGCGCCCGAAATGGGCGATCACGCGGCCGGGCTGCTCTGGGCCGTATTCGCCGGCAGCGAGCTTCCGGGAATCCTGGACATCGCGCTGCTCGGAGCGGCGCGCGCGTTCGGCCTGGACCTTTTCGATACGCCAGCGCTGCTGGCGGCTCAACTTGCGTTTGCTCATGGGCACCCGAAGATCGTTACAATGGTGGCATTGTAACCAGCGTGGCCCGGCCTGTCCTGCTGTGCCCGCTTTTCTGGAGCTGCCCATGAAGGATTCCACTCAACCGCGCCAGGATCTGCTGGTGTGGATCGATCTCGAAATGACCGGGCTTGATCCGGAGCGCGAGCGCATCATCGAAGTGGCCACCCTGATCACCGACGGTGAGCTGAATCTGATCGCCGAAGGGCCTGTGCTGGCCGTTCACCAGCCCGATAGCCTGCTGGCGGCGATGGATGACTGGAACCAGGCCACCCACGGCGAGTCGGGGCTGGTGGAGCGCGTGAAGGCGAGCACTGTCGATACCACAGAGGCTGAGAAGCGAACCCTCGGCTTTCTCATGGCTTACGTCACCCCGGGGTCATCCCCGATGTGCGGCAACAGCGTACACCAGGACCGGCGCTTCCTGGAGCGGGAGATGCCAGCGCTGCTGGACTTCTTCCACTACCGCAATCTGGATGTTTCGACGCTCAAGGAGCTGGCCAAGCGCTGGAACCCCGGCGCCCTGGCCGGCTTTCACAAGCGCAATACCCACCAGGCGCTGGACGACATCCGTGAATCGGTGGCCGAGCTGGCCCACTATCGCAATACGTTTCTGCGGCTGGCCGGCAGCGAGCGCGACGAGGAGGAGTGACCGGGCTTCGCTCGAAGCTGTAAGCCGTAAGCTTGAAGCCGGAAGAACGACGCTGCGTGTCTGGAAGATGTGGCGCCGGGCTAGGCAGGGGCTCCTGCGTGAGCGGCGCCGGGGACAGGTCGGAGAGGAGGTCCGATTCCAGGGATGGAATCGGTAGCGCCCAGGGAAGGGTTCACAGCGCCTCCTCGAAGACCTGTCGCCGGTAAAGCCGCGTTTCCTGGCGCCAGCCTCAGCCTCAGCCGCTGGCGATAAGCCGCGAGCGCTTCTCCCGTTGCCGCTCGAGCGCCCAGCGCACGTGCTCGCGGACCAGGTCGGAAGGGTAGGCGAGGCGGGCGCGCAGTGCAGCCTCCACCGTTTCGCTCCAGGGGGCGTTGCCCAGCCCCACCGCCAGGTTGCGCAGCCAGCGCTCATAGCCGATGCGGCGGATCGGGCTGCCGGCGGTCTTGTCCAGGAACTCCTCCTCACCCCAGGCGAACAGCGATACCAGGCTGGCCCGATCCAGGTCGTGGCGGGGGGCGAAATCGGCCTCGCTGGTSGCGCGGGTGAARCGGGTGAAGGGGCAGACCAGCTGACAGTCGTCGCAGCCGAACACCCGGTTGCCCATGGCCTCGCGGTAGCGCTCGGGGATGGCGCCGAACAGCTCGATGGTGAGATAGGAGATACAGGCCCTGGCGTCCACCACCCGATCCTCGACAATGGCGCCGGTGGGGCAGGCGGTGCGGCAGGCACTGCAACTGCCGCAGTGGTCGGTGTCGAAGGGCGGATCCACCGGCAGCGGCAGGTCGACGTAGAGTTCGCCGAGGAAGAACAGCGAGCCTGCCTTCGGGTTGAGCAGCATGGCGTTCTTGCCCACCCAGCCGAGGCCCGCCTTGCGTGCCAGCGCCCGTTCCATCACCGGGGCCGAGTCGACGAAGGCGCGGTAGCCATAGGGACCTGCCTTCTCTTCGATCCGTTTGGCCAGGGTCGCCAGGCGCTTGCGCATCAGCTTGTGATAGTCACGGCCCACGGCATAGCGTGAGACGTAGGCGGTAGCCGGCTGGCCCAGCACCTTGGCGCTCTCCACCTCGGCGGGCAGGTAGTCGAGACGGACGCTGACGACCCGAATGGTGCCGGGGATGAGCTCCTCCGGGCGGGTGCGCTTGGTACCATGCTTGGCCATGAAGCCCATTTCGCCATGATGGCCGGCGTCCAGCCAGCGCTGCAGGTAGCGCTCGTCGTCAGCCAGGTCGACATCCGTGATACCCACCTGCTGGAAGCCCAGCTCGCGCCCCCAGGTCTTGATGGTATCGGCCAGGGTGGCGAGATCGCTATCGTCCAGGGTTGCCGGATGCGTCATGATCGAGAAAAAACCGGGTAAATGCGTGCAGGTGGGATTGGCGCAGGCGTCATAGGGCTTACACTCTCATGATAAAGCATCCTTTGCAGGGGAGACACCGGATGTCGACAAACCAAGACGGCAAGATACCGTCGGCCACGCTGAGGCCGCTTTATCGGGCCGCGCAGGTCCAGGAACTCGACCGTCGTACCATCGCGGCGGGGATCGAGGGCTTCGCGCTGATGCAGCGGGCGGCCACAGCGGCCTGGCAGAGCTCAAGTCTCGCTGSCCGSSGCYGACGGCGGCGAGCTGGTGATCAGTCTGGAGCGCCTGGAGCGCATCCGCGACATCGACCCGGTCAACTTCACCATGACGGTGGATGCCGGCTGCATTCTGGAAACCATCAAGCAGGCGGCCGCCGAGCATGACTGCGACTTCCCCCTCTCGCTGGGCGCCCAGGGCAGCTGTCAGATCGGCGGCAATATTGCCACCAACGCCGGCGGCCTCAACGTGCTGCGCCACGGCATGATGCGTCAGTTGGTGCTCGGGCTGGAGGTGGTGCTGCCCGACGGCCGGGTGTGGGACGGCCTGACCGCCCTGCACAAGGACAACCGCGGCTATGCGCTGTCGCAGCTGTTCCTCGGCAGCGAGGGGACGCTCGGCATCGTCACCGGGGCGGTACTCAAACTATCGCCCCGCGCCATCCAGAGCCGCACGGCGCTGCTCGGGCTGCCTCGGTGGAGGCGGTGATCGCCTCTATAGCCGGGCGCGGCGCGACTGCAGCGACCTGCTCAGCGCCTTCGAGCTGATCCCCCGGCGCTGCCTGGAGCTGGCCATGGAGGCCACCCCCGAGCTCACCGACCCGCTGGATGCGCCCCACCCTGGTACGTGCTGATGGAGGTCAGTGCCAGCGGCGCCCTGGACCTGGATGCCATGCTCGAACAGTTACTGGCGCAGGGCATGGAGGCCGACCTGATACAGGACGGCGCCTTGGCCTCGAGCGATGCCCAGGCGGCGCGGCTGTGGCAGTTCCGGGAGAGCATGCTGGAGGGGCAGCGGCGTCGCGGGGAACACCTGCGCACCGATATCTCGGTGCCCATCTCGGCAATCCCCGACTTCGTATCGCGGGCCAGCCGGGCGATCCTCGAACGCTCCCCTGACTGCGAGATCATCGCCTACGGCCACGTGGGCGACGGCAACCTGCACTTCAACATCCTGCCGCCGCCGGAGCTTCCTGACGCGCAGAAGAAGGCCCACCTGCATGAACTGGAGAGCCGGCTCTTCGAGGTCCTCGATGAATTCGGCGGCAGCATCAGCGCCGAGCATGGCATCGGGCGCACCAAGCAGACCGCCTACCTCGACCGCCTCTCGCCGGTGGAGCGAGAGCTGGTGGAAGGCATCAAGGCGCTGTTCGACCCGGCCGGGTTGATGAACCCGGGGCGGATACTGCCCGACAAACGCTGACGTTGACACGCGGGTTTATGCAGGTCGATCCATCGCTCGGGGCTGATCTGKCGACAAGCCTAAAGCCGTCAGGCCGGGCGAAATCGCCCGGCCAGGCCGCGCAGCCCTTCGGCCAGCACCAGGGCACTCGACCCCACCCCGACGAAGCCGCATCCCGCCGCCCAGGTAGCCGCGGGCCTCGGCCTCGTCGAGGGTGATGATCCCGGCGGCCTTTCCGGCGGCTCGGATTCGCGCGATGCGTCGTCGATAGCCGCGCGCACCTCGGGATGCCCGGGATTGCCGCGATGCCCCATGCCGCGGAGAGATCCGCCGGACCGATGAACAGCCCGTCCACTCCCTCCACCGCCGCAATGGCCTCCAGATTGGCCAGCGCCTGGGGGCTCTCCAGCTGAAGGATCAGGCAGACTTCATCGTCGGCGTGGATCAGGTAGTCCTCGATCTGCCCCCACCGCGAGGCCCTGGCCAGGGCGCTGCCCATGCCGCGTACGCCCTCGGGGGGATAGCGGGTGGCGGCCACCACCTGAGCGGCCTGTTCCGCCGTCTCCACCATCGGGATCAGAAGGTTCTGCACGCCAATGTCCAGATACTGCTTGATCAGCGCGGTGTCGCCCTGTGGTGGGCGCACCACTGGCGTACTGGTGTAGGGCGCGATGGCCTGTAGCTGGCCCAGCAGGCTGGCCAGGTCATTGGGCGCATGCTCGCCGTCCAGCAGCAGCCAGTCGAAGTCGGCGGTAGCTGCCAGCTCCGCCACGTAGGGGCTGGCCAGGCCCAGCCAAATGCCAGTCATGGGCTCGCCGCGGAGCAGGCGCTGCTTGAATGCATTCTTGTTCATGAGGTTCCGGAACTCCTTGCGTGTAGCGTCTACCTTGACACTAGCTGACAGGATATCAATCGATAACGGGCCTTCATATAATATACTTGTCATACAAGCATACTTGGCGCCATAGTTGTCCATCATGTGGGCTGCTGACGTTCGACCATTCGAGGAGCAGAGATGAGGATTACCCGACTCAGGACCTGGCAGGTGCCGCCGCGCTGGCTCTTTCTCAAGATCGAGACCGACGCCGGCTGCTACGGTTGGGGCGAGCCGGTCATCGAGGGTCGTGCCGCCACCGTGGAGGCCGCCGTCCACGAACTGTCCGACTGCCTCATCGGTCAGGACCCCCATCGCATCGAGCACCTCTGGAACCGGATGTACCGGGGCGGCTTCTATCGCGGCGGGCCCATCCTGATGAGCGCCATCGCCGGTATCGACCAGGCGCTGTGGGACCTCAAGGGTCGCGATCTGGGGGTGCCGGTTCATCAGCTGCTGGGCGGAGCGGTGCGTGACCGCATGCGCATGTACGCCTGGACCGGCGGCGATCGCCCCAGCGACGTCGGGGCGGGCGCCAGGGCGCTGGTGGCTCAGGGCTTCACCGCCTTCAAGATGAACGGTACAGCGGAGCTGGCGATCGTCGATTCCCACCGTGAGGTCGACGAGGCGGTAGCCCGGCTGGCAGAGGCCCGTGAGGCCGTAGGCCCCGATGTGGGCATCGCCATTGACTTCCACGGCCGTGTACATCGCCCCATGGCCAAGGCGCTGCTGCGCGAGCTGGAGCCTTCCACCAATGTTCGTCGAGGAGCCGGTGGCCCCCGAGCACCTGCCTGCCTCAAGGAGATTGCCGGCGGGCTCGGCTACCCCCTGGCCACCGGCGAGCGGCTGTATACCCGCTTCCAGTTTCGCGATCTGCTGGCCGACGGCATGACCGACATCGTGCAGCCCGACCTCTCCCACTGCGGCGGCATCAGCGAGGGGCTGAAGATCGCCACCCTGGCTTCAGCCCACGACGTGGCGCTGGCGCCCCACTGCCCGCTGGGCCCGCTGACCCTGGCCGCCTCACTGCAGCTGGATGCCGTCTGCCACAACGCCTTCATACAAGAGCAGAGCATGGGCATTCATTACAATCGGGACAACGACGTTCTCGACTACCTTGTCGACAAGACGGCGCTGGCCATCGAGGAGGGCTTCTGCGCCATTCCCCAGGGGCCGGGGCTCGGCGTGGAGATCGACGAGGCCTTCGTCGAGGAGCGAGCCAAGGTCGGCCATCGCTGGCGCAACCCACTGTGGACCCATGAAGACGGCTCGGTGGCCGAATGGTGAGCGTCAGCGTGGCCGAGCGGGTTTGCTGGATCGGCGTCGACTGGGGGTCCAGCCGGCTGCGCGCCTGGGCGCTGGACATCAATGACGAGGTCCTGGCCTGCGGCAGCAGCGAACGCGGCATGCTCTCGCTGGCCCCCAGCGAATATGAAAGCACACTACTGCAGGTGATCGGTGACTGGCTGCCCGACAGCGGYCGCCTGGACGTGCTGATCTGCGGCATGGCCGGTGCGCGCCAGGGCTGGCGAGAGGCCGCCTACCTGACGCTGCCGACCCGCCTGGATGCCCTGGCCCGAGGTGCTGTGGCACCGCCGTGCCAGGATCCACGGTTATGGGTCCGACTGCTACCGGGACTCTCCCAGACCACTGCCGGCCAATACGACGTGATGCGCGGCGAGGAGACCCAACTCGCCGGGCTGGTCGCGGGTGAGCCCGAGGCCTCGGGACTCGTCTGCCTGCCCGGCACACACGCCAAGTGGGCCCGCCTCGAGCTTGGCTCGCTCAGCCATTTCAGCACCTACCTCACCGGCGAGCTATACGCGCTGCTGGCCAGTCAGTCGGTGCTGAGGCACTCCCTGGATCACGGACAGACCGAGGACGACCTGGCTGACGCCGGCTGTCGGGAGGCCTTTGTCACGGCCGTCCAGGAGAGCCTGGCCGCGCCGGGGCGCTATTCGGCCAGTCTCTTCGGTCTGCGCGCCGCCGACCTGCTGGACGCCAGCCTG
>NZ_AZQX01000206.1:0-17595 GCF_000568385.1 Halomonas sp. BC04 | reverse complement strand
GGCCATCGCAACACTCGGCGTGGCGGCCCTCGTCCAGCCGGCACGCCGGGGCTGGGCCCTGATGGTCGCGCCCCTCCTGTGGTGCCTGATCAGCGCCGCCACCCTGCAGCTGCTGGGTGCACCGGGCGCCTGGATACCGCTGCTGGCGGTAGCGTTAGCCGTGGCGGCACGGCTCATGCCACAGGAGTGAGAGACCAGCCCAAGCGATTCCTATGAGGCAGGCACCCTACGAGACTTCTCTCAATCACTTATCACTTGTCTTAACGCCTCGATATCCCCCGCGGTAATCAGCGCCAGATGCCGGGTGATCTTCTCCACCGGCCAGTCCCACCAGGCAATGGCCTGCAGGCTGTCGATCTCCTCGGGCGAGAAGCGCTGCTTGATGGGGCGCGCCGGATTGCCGCCGACCAGCGTATAGGGCGGCACATCGCTGACCACCACCGAACGCGACGACACGATGGCGCCGTTGCCCACCGTCACGCCGGGCATGATCAGGGCGTCATAACCGATCCATACGTCGTGACCAATCACCGTATCGCCCTTGTAGGGGAGATCACTCAGTTCCGGCATAACCTCTTCCCAACCGTTGCCGAAGATCTGGAACGGGTAGGTGGAGATACCGGACAGCTTGTGGTTCGCCCCGTTCATGATGAACTTGGCACCTCGGGCAATGGCGCAGAACTTGCCGATGATCAGCTTGTCGCCGATAAACGGGTAGTGGTAGAGCACGTTACGCTCGAAGCCCTCCGAATCTTCCGGGTCATCGTAGTAGGTGAAATCACCGACGATGATATTCGGGCTCTTGACCACATTCTTGATAAAGCACACCTGGGGAAAGCCTTCCATGGGGTGCGGGTTGGAGGGAGAGGGTCCGTACATGCCAGGCCTCCTTATATCCATCGCTGCCTACCGCGCCGGCGCCTCCAGCGCAGCACTGATCTATGCCAACCGAGAGCCGGGGAAGATCATGCTCGAACAGATTGATTGCCGTTCTTCCATCACTGCAATCGGTGATTGATGATGCAGCTTGATGTCCCTGAAGCTGCTCTCGGATGATTTTCTGTAGAAGGCCCCTGGCTGCTAGCAGAGGATAACTCCCAAGGCTCATTTTATTATCCGGGACCCTACAAGTAGCAAAAGCTAGCGGCGCGTCTTCTCATGGTTCGATAGCCAGATGTCGACCGATAAGTGCTGTCTGTCGCTCCCTCGGTTATAATTGGCCTTTAGCCCTCACCAATATGTGCCACAGGACTTGACCGAATATAGACGTTAAGCTGACCGGCAGCAAAGGAAGCGCTGGGACGCTACTGCCCCATGCCAAGCAGAGCAGGCGGCGAGAGTGCCGGCAAAACGCACAAGGAAGAAAGCAACAGCATGACGTCAACTTCTCCGTCCTCATCCTCTCAGGCCGAGCGCATTCTGTCGTTCTGGCACAAGATCGAGTTTTTCGAATCCGCCGAGCTAAAGGATATCGATAACGGCAAGGGCGCCATTCACTACCGCAGTGATGAGCTGCTGGAAGCACCAAACTGTCTGCCGTGGCTCGACGCGGAGATGGTCAGGCGCGCCGGTAAGGATTATCGGCCCGAGAAAACTTATCGTTTCAAGCTCTACCTGGGCCTGTTCGCACGCAGTGAAATTTTCCGTGTCGCACGTGGCGCGTATCCGGAAAAGACCGAGGCCTGGGTGGAGCGCAGCCGCGATGAGGGGCTCACCTGTTCGATGACGGTGGAGGTCGATGTAAACGGGATCATTGATCGCGAGAGTTTTGCCATCTCCACAGCCCCATGGATGCTGGGCGCGTTGCAGCAGGGAACGCTGGATGACGTTACGATCAAGGCGTTCAATGATGCGACGGGGATATTCCGAGAGCGACTCAACACCATCCTGACGGTGGCAGATAACCTCAAGCGGGAACATGAGCTACCGCCCAAGCTCACTAACTTCGAGCTGATCGAGATGCTCAAGGCAATGCAGGGCTGGACGGCGTTTTCACCCCAGGATGAGGCGCCAGCGCTGGTCGTACAGCTATTCGGCAGCAAAGCTAACGCAGCTGCCGGACCTGCAACGAGCAACGCTAATGACGTGCGGGAATGGGCAGCGGTGAGCGCGCTTACCCCGCGATTGGAATCCGCGAGTCACGACATGGCAACGGATCAGAAAGCCGCAGCGCCATCAGACGAAGAGACGCCTTCGATCAACGAGATCGCCATTCTCAACAGCTTCTTTATCCGTGATCTGGAAACGGTCATCGAGCAAGCCAAGAGGAAAGGGTTAGCACCCGGCTCGCCATTGGCGCGATATCTTCAAGGTGAGTGTGACCGCCATCCTGACCTGCTGCTACCCGAAGGCCGCTCGCTACTCATGCGCAACCTTGCGTTACATCGCATGCCGGCAGGGCGCTGGCCGGGTGAAGATGTCCACTCGATGAGTTTGATGCAGCAGTTCGCGATTAATACGCTTGATGAGACACTCGCTGAAACCGGCCTCTACTCTGTCAATGGGCCACCCGGCACCGGCAAGACGACGATGCTGCGCGATCTGGTAGCCCGCAACGTGGTCAAGCGGGCAAAGGTGCTGGCCTCGCTTTCATCCCCAGAGGCAGCGTTCGGCGAAGACATACACGCCAATATCGATGATCAGTTGAAACCCATCAAGACGCTCATTCCCGAGCTGACGGGGTTCGAGATGGTGGTCGCGTCCAGCAACAACGCGGCGGTCGAGAACGTTACCCAGGAATTACCGCAATCCAAAGCACTGGGCGCGGCTTACCATGATCTTGCCTATCTGAAACCGGTGGGACAGAAGCTCGCTGCCGGTCATGACAAGAAAAGTGACGGCAAACTGCACGTCGACGCGCTCACACTAGGCAAGGAGTGCTGGGGCCTGATTGCCACGTCACTGGGCAAGAAAGGCAACCGCAATACGTTTGGCGAGCGGGTCTTTTTCAAGCCCATCAGCCAGTGTGAAACTCATGGCGATGCCGAGCATTATTCGACGCTGGTTCCCGCGCTCAAGGCATTGGCGGAAGGGCGCGATGCGAAGCGAGACTTCCACTCGGCTCAGCGGGCCTTCAAAGTAGCCGAACGCCAGGTCGAAGCGGTTCAACAGGATCTCAAGCGGTTGCAAGAGCTTCAGCGACTGGAAACCCAAACCGATGCCGCTCAGCGCCAGGCAGAGTCCCATCGCGGCTTCGCTGCCCGAGTCGCGCTCTGGAAAAGCAAGCGGCAGGCGATAAAGGTGCGTTTCTGGCCATTGGGGAAATACTGCAGGAACCGGGCGCTACTCCAGCAGATGCAGCAGCGAGAAAAACGCGCCGTGCGGCAGGCTGAAGTGAGCCAACAACGCCTGGCTTCCATGGAGCGACGGCTGGAAACGGAGCGTCGAGAGTGCGCCCCTCTGCAAGACACTTATGCTGACGTACTGCTACCCGACGACACGCTGGATCTGGAAGCACCGGCGGTGCAGCGCACCTCTTTTGGCCATTGCGAAGTGTTGAATCAGGCCCGTGGACAACTGACGGCGTGTGCTTTCGAACTGCACCAGGCGTGGCTCGTTGCCACTTATGACGATAAGCAGAACCAGCTTTGGCCAACGCTAAGTTCCCTGATGCCCGTGCTGAATGGCAGCATCGATGACCGCGATGCGGCAAAAGCCCTTTGGCAGATGCTGTTTATGATCGTACCAGTGGTGTCATCGACATTTGCGTCGGTCTCCAACCAGTTTCGCGCCCTGAACGAAGGCGAGATCGGCTGGCTGTTCGTGGATGAAGCAGGGCAGGCCTCGCCACAGCAGGCCGTTGGGGCGCTATGGCGTGCCAAGCGGGCGGTCGTGGTGGGTGACCCGCTGCAGATAGAGCCGGTCTTCACCGTGCCTGCCGGCTTGGTCGAGGCCATGGCCAGAGGCGAGTTTGATGGTGACTGGTACAAGTGGTCGCCCACGGTGTCGTCGGTTCAGGTCGTCGCAGATCGCGCCAATCCCTATGGCACGAACATGATATCCGATGAGTTCTGGGTTGGCAGCCCGCTACGCGTTCACCGACGCTGCGATGAACCAATGTTCAGCATCGCCAATCGCATCGCCTACAACGACAAGATGCTCCATGGAAACGACGAATTATCGCCTGGCCCAGGAGACAGCCGCTGGTTCGATGTGGAAGGCAGCGTTCAGGGCAAGCACTTCGTCCCTTCACAGGCGGAACAGGTCGCTCGCATGCTCAAGCCGTATATTGAAAAGACCGGCGAACCGCCAAACGTCTATGTGATTTCGCCCTTCAAGGCAGTGGCAAATGGCATCAGACGACACCTCGAACAGGAGCTGCCCGCAGATTTCTTTGGCGGACGCGACAGACTGGCCGATTGGCTGCGTAGGCGGGTCGGGACGGTACATACCTTCCAGGGCAAGGAAGAGGACAACGTCATTTTTGTACTAGGCCTCTCAAAAGAGTCACCCGGTGCCGCCGACTGGGCTTCCAGCAAGCCCAATTTGCTGAATGTAGCCGTCACACGGGCAAAAAAGCGCGTGTACATAGTAGGCAGTACCGATGTATGGGCAGGCAAGAAGTACTTTTCCGATGCTAAACGTCAGGTTCCCTATGATTAATCAACCGCTTAGCAAATCACTCAGGCCATTGAGCGTTGCCATCCCATGGATAAAGTGCTGGTGCACTCGGTTCAGAGTGCACAGTACGCAAGTGACGACTGGCATCGTTTCAGCCGTGTGCACAACCTCGAACCCAGTACTAGTCGACGGGGTAAGCCCAAACCACTACCTACTAGGTTGACGACATGGACTCGACGAGATGTTCTCTATTCGACGGAGCCGCATAAGGCTCCGGCCAATATTCGACCAGACGGCTCACTCTGCCCTGCTCCACCGTAAAGAACGAGATAGCCATTGCCGACTGCACACCATCGGTGATGGCGACCTCCGTCACCACCTCATCATCACTCTCAACAAACCGCTTGAGCGTGAACTGCCAGCGGCCGTGCGCAGGATATTCGGCATTCATCTGTGCGAAGCGCTCGCCACCACGAATACGCTCATTGGACTGCGGCCACTCGAGAATGAAATCCGGCGCAAGCACCGCCATCACCGAGTAAAAGTCGTTCGTTGCCATCAGCCGCCAGAATTCATGCACCACCTCGCCTGCTGTTTTCATTCTGCTCTCCCCCTCATGGCCGGCGCATGGCAGCAACCAGGGCGCTCGCCCCGATCAGGCTGCCGGCACCGGTGCGATGCAGGATCCGGCGCAGCCGGGCGCTCAGCATCCGCCCGCCGCTGGTCGCCAGGAAGGTGAAGGCCAGATCGCTGAGCACGCCGATCACCAGGAAGGTCGAGAACAGGATCGCCAGCTGCGGCAGCAACGGCTGGCTGGGTGCCACGAACTGAGGCATGAAGGCCATGAAGAAGGCCAGGCTCTTGGGGTTCAGCGCGGTAACCAGGAATGCCTTGGCCGTGCCGAGCCGGATATCCGTGCCCGAAGGCGCCAGCTCGCCCAGTCGCCCCGCTTCACGCCACATCTTGATGCCCAGGTAGAGCAGGTAGGCGGCCCCGAGCCACTTGAACAGCTGGAACAGTTCGGCGGAGGCCATCAGCAACGCACCGACCCCGGCGAACGACAGGGTCATGGCCAGCAGGTCACCCAGGAAGAAGCCGGGCAGCATGGCCAGGGCGGCGCGTCGCCCGCGGTTGACCCCGGTGGTGACCAGCAGGGCCACCGCGGGGCCCGGAGAGACGATGATCAACAGGGAGGCCAGGCAGAAGGAGAGCCAGAGTTCCAGCGGCATAATGCGTTCCTCGCATAACGTTCAATGGTCCATATCCATGGCAATCAATACATCGCATGATCATAAAGAATCACTGCTGCCGAATGGAAAAGCAACATGGCCATCCGTCGGCTCGATTGGCCTGAACTCCGCCTGCTGCCCTAGACTGGCGAATTCTCCTTCAGGCAAAGGAAGAGCACCATGAATGCCATCAATCCCGAGAAGCTGCACCACAGCAAGTGGACCGCGGCAAAGCCCAGCAACAAGGAGAAGCACTTTCTGGTAACGGCGCTGGAGCGCGACGAGGAGGAGAACGTGGTGGCGGTGACCCTCGAGGCCGTCTTTACCCACCGTGAGAGAACCCTACCCTGGCAGGACCTCAAGAATGACGAGACCTGGCTGATGGGCTGGCGCTGAGGGTTTCGTGGGACGGCTTCGATACCACTACGCCAGGGACTTGAGCCAATAGCTTGAGCCCGCCGCCAACGACCATGACATGATGGAAAAAATCGGGCTGGTGATGGTGTGGCAGCGCACCGACCCGGATCACAGGCAAAAGCTATTGTGGCCTAATTCTGATTTTCGACGGCTTCATGGCGAAGCTCCGGCGTGGATACCGGCTATCCACAGGAAGATTTTCATGAAGAAGCTTCAGTTCGAAGACCGTACTGATGAGGAGCCACAAACGAAATGAGAAATACCCCGATGTACTCAATGTTCGCCTGGATGAAAATCGCCTCTTCCTACAACACGATGGTGCTCTCCTCCAGCGAGGTGATCGCCCGTCGCACCATGATGATGGCCAGCGGCGCCATGAGCGGCGCCGATGCCATGAGCATGATGATGGAGAAGGGAACGATTTTCGCCGCCTCGACCGAACGAGCCGCAGTGGCGATGGCCAGCGGCGCCGATCCCGCGAAGATCACCGCCGCGGCACTCAAGCCATACAGCACCAAGACCAAGTCCAACGTCCGCAAGCTCCGCCGCTGAACGAAGCACACCGCTTCAGCGGCGATCCCACCTGAAGCGTGACGCGGTGACAACGGCGTTTGCCGTGAGCTGATCGCCAGGGTGGAAGCCGCTTGAGAACCTGCGATTACCGATCAGTAACTTTTATGACTGATTGGCCCCTCAACGCCGCCATGATTACCGTTCGGTAATTTTACGATTGCGTAATCGTCGATCCCGCGCCTAGAATTACCGAACGGTAATTATAAGCGGGTTTGCCATGCCTAACATCGAGTCCACTGCTTCGCCCTCCTTGGCCGTTCCTGTTCGCCACAGCGAAGACCTCGGCAAGCTGGTGCGCCAATTGCGTGCCGAGCAAGGACTGCTGCAGATCGACCTGGCCGGTCTGGCCGGTACCGGAAATCGCTTCATCGTCGACCTGGAGCGGGGCAAGCCGACCCTGCAGCTGCAGAAAGTACTGGATGTGCTCGACTTGATGGGACTCGAGGTCGTCGTGCGGCGCAAGGGTGAGTCGTCATGAATGACGATGCCCTGGAGGTCTACCACGGCGACCAGTGGGTTGGCAGGCTGCATGACAGCCAACCACTGCGCTTCGAGTATGCGCCCGCGTGGCAGCAACAACCCAAGTCCGTGAGTCTCTCGCCCTCGCTGCCCCTCACGCAGCGTGTTCATGTCGGCGATGAGGTGCTGGCCTACTTCGAGAACCTGCTGCCGGAAGGTGAGCTGCGCGACCACCTGGCGCTTCGCCATCACACCACTACCGTCTTCGGGCTGCTGAAGGCCATCGGCGGGGACACGGCCAGTGGCTTCACCTTGCTGCCGCCGGGAGCATCACCGGCTCCGCCCAACTATCGCCCCATCAGCTGGGAGGCACTGGCGGATCATCTGCGGCATCGGGAACGAGGCTCCCTGCTCTCGCAGCAAGGCGAGGAAGCCCGCATCTCGCTGGCCGGCGCCCAGGACAAGCTGCTGTTGATGCTGCTGGGCGACGGGCACCCCGCCATTCCGGAAGACTCCGCGCCTTCCAGCCATATCCTCAAGCCGGACATCCAGGGCCTGAGAGGTGTATGGGGCTCCGCCCTCAACGAGACCTTCTGCATGCAGCTGGCCGGCGAACTCGGGCTCGGGGTCGCCCAGGCCAGCTACCAGAGCGAGACCCAGGCCTGCCTCGTGCGCCGCTACGACCGGGTTCCCGACGAACAGGGCGGGCTGCGACGCCTGCATCAGCTCGACTTCTGCCAGCTCGCCGGCACTCCCTCGCTGATCAAGTACGAAAGCGACGGCGGCCCCGGCCTGGCGCGCTGCCGCGAACTCCTGCAGCATGCCGGCGCGCCGGCCAAGGACCTGCAACGCCTGATCGGCTGGTTCTTCTTCAACCTGCTGATCGGCAATAACGACAGCCACGCCAAGAACCTGGCCATCCTCTACACCGACGACAGGCCTCGGCTGGCGCCGTTCTACGACCTGATGAGCACGACGCTCCATAGCGGGCTCTCGCGCCGCTTCGCGCTTCGCATCGCCGGGGAGGATCGCCCCGGCAGCATCGAACGCTCGCACCTTGAGACCCTGGCCAGGGAGATGCGATTCCAACCGCGCTACTTCCTGCGCCAAGGGCTCGAGCTTGCCGAGCGCATGCCCGCCGCCATCGACAAAACAGTCGCAGTCCTCGGCCCAGAGGCCCCTCCCGGCACCGAGCAGTCGCTGCTGGAGAGGCTGCAGCAGCGGCTGCTGAGCAACTGCCACAAGCTGCCGACAAGGTGGGCCGCTGGGGTCAGTTGACCTCACAAAACAAGCGGCCGGCAACATGGCCATGGCGGGGATCAGTGCAGCCCCTAGCGCGCTTCCCGCAGCGCATCGACCAGGTCGGCCAGGCTCGCCTCACAGCGGGCCTGCGGTGCCTGCTCCTCGTCCCCCGGGCGATACTTGCCTGAGCGAATCAGGCAGGCCTGCAGGCCGAGCTCCATGGCGGCGACCACGTCGCACTCCACATCATCGCCCACCATCAGCGCCTCGTCGGGTGCCACGCCGACCTCCTCGAGCACGGCATGGAAGAAATCGCTGGAGGGTTTTCCCAGCACCTTGGCCTCGATGCCGGCGGCGTATTCCAGGGCGCGCACGAAGGGCCCCGCGTCCAGATGCAGGGTGCCCTCCTGGCGGAAGTAGCGATTGGTGCCCACGGCGAGCAACGGCGCGCCCTCCAGCAGCAGTCGGAAGGCCTCGTCCAGGTGGGCATAGTCCAGACGCTGTTCGGCATCGCCGAGCACCACCGCATTGGGCTCATCGCAGGGCAGGTCGGCAAACTCGGGCTCGAGCCGCTCATGGATCAGCAGGTAGGGGCGAAGCCGCTGTGCTCGAGATAGCGACGGATCGCCCCCGGCGCGGTGAACACCTGCTCGGGCGACGGGTCGAAACCCAGCCGCTGCAGCTCATCACACACCGTCGCCGAGGTCTTGCGCGAGGTGTTGGTCAGGAAGCGCAGCGCCAGGCCGCTGGACTGCAGCCGCCCCACCGCTTCCACGGCGCCGGGCAGGGCCTCGCCGTCCTCGCTCAGCACGCCACTGATATCGAGCAAAACCGCCTTCAGCATCAGCGTCCCTCCCCCTTGCTTCCCAGCAGAATTGACTCCATTGATGCTAGTCCGCGCGGCGCTGTCTATCCATGCCCGGCGGCCGTGTGGGGCGAAATCCACTCGGCACCGAGCAGCCAGGCCGACACCGGTCACTCAACGATCTGCAGAGTCATCCCGCTCGGCCCTCTCGGAGACCGAGGTGACCGACGTCGTGACCTTGCTGATCAGTTGCGGCACGAAGCGTTCCGAGAAGCCCGCCACGAATGACCAGAACAGCAGCTTGGCCAGGTCCGGCCCGGAGCTGGGGTAGGTTTCCCGGAAGATGCTGAGCATGAAGTCGTCGCCCGATTGCCTCTCTTCCTGTGTCGGGAAGGTAAACCGGGGAAAGAGATCCCCCGAGACGATGCCGGAGAGGAACACGAGGTAGAGCACCAGAGCGAAGACGCCGCCGAAGATGGGCACCAGCAGGATCTGGAACCAGGAGGCATCCAGCAGCACGAGCTCCTCATCGGTAACATTGTTCAGCCGCTGCTGAATGCTGACGAAACCGCCGATGATGCCGCACAGGGGGACCGCCCAGGTCACCAGAAACCGCTGGTTGAAGAAAAAGGTCAGCGCGAAGATGCCCCCCAGCACGGCAATCGCCACCGTCGTCATGACGATCAGGCGCTTGGTGATGGAATGGATATGCCGGATGCGCTCCATGGTGTGGCCTCCGCGCCCTGATCACCCAGCGGTCCCCTGGCTTCCGGAGAAGCCCCATGTGCATGTTCTACGGCCTGAATGTCGGCCCTCGCTCCTCTCTCTTGACGATAGTGACATGCCCACAACTCACCATGTCAGCGGCGCCCGCCGGTCTCGCCAGCGGTTGAGGAAGCATCAGCGAAGGGCGTATATCCGTCATTCGATGGCGGGGTTAGCATGAGATAGTACGGTTCCTTGCAGTTTGACCGGCGATGGCGGACATCCGCAGCAACCTTGAGGGCCCTTTCGATCTCATGAGCTCCTCCTCCACTCCCGCTCAGTCGGCCACCAGCGACCCGACTCCCCTTCTCGATCGACTGCAGACTCCGGTCTGGATCTTCGATATCCAACAAGAACGGTTTCACTACGCCAATGCGGCAGCCTTGAGGTTCTGGCAGGCCGAAGCGCCTGAGGCGCTCTATACCCGCGACGTCTCATCGACCATGAGCGAGGCAGCCCGGCGGCGGCTGGCGGATTACCTCCCGCGCCTGACGCAGGGGGAGGTCATCGATGAACACTGGAGCTTCTATCCCGGCGGTCAAGCCACCTCGCTGCACTGCCGCTGCAGCGGTTATGACATGGGCGATGGAAGGACCGGCATGCTGGTGGAGGGGCTGGAAAGCCAGTCCTCCCTCGATGCCGCCAGCCTGCGCGCCCTGGAGGCCGTGCGGCACACGCCCATGATGGTCTCCGTGTTCGACGGCCAGGGACACCTGCTGATGTGCAATCCAGCCGCCCTTGCCGCCCGCCCGGGTCTGACCTCCTTCGCCGCTTGCTTCACGGATGCCCGCCTTGCCGAGCAGTGCCTCCAGCAGCTGGGAGAGGCGCCGATATATTCGCTGGAGGCGATCATGCGTGCCGACGACACAGGGCGCTGGCACCATGTCGACCTGTGCCGCGCCACCGACCCCAAGACAGGCCTGCCAATGATCGTGATGAGCGAATTCGACATTACGCCGCGCAAGTCGCTGGAGAGCGCTCAGCGCGTCTCTCAGCACCAGTTGGAAGTGGTCCTCGAGAGGCTGGAACTGGGGCTGCTTCTCGAGGATGAGAATCGTCGGGTGATCGTGACCAACCAGGCCTTCTGCGACCTCTTCGGCATTGAGGCCGGTCCCGAGCAGCTTGTGGGCATGGACTGCCGGGAAGCCGCCCAGTCCACCAAGGGCCATTTCTCCGAACCGGAAGCCTTCGTGATGCGAATCGAGGAACTCATCGCGGCCAGGTCCAAGCACCCCCGCGACCTGCTGGCCATGTCGGATGGCCGCTTCCTCGAGCGCTCCTACACCCCGCTCATTGTCGCCGACGAGTATCATGGACACCTCTGGGCTTACAGCGACATCACTCGGCAGCGACACAAGGAAGCGGACTGGGCCCACAAGGCCAGTACCGACCCCCTGACCGGACTGGCCAATCGTCGCTCATTCGACGAAGCTGCCAGCAGGGTCGCCAGAACGGTCCAGAAAGAGGGGGGTCAAGCGGCCCTGCTCATGATCGATATCGACCACTTCAAGATCATCAACGACACTCTGGGCCACGCCGAGGGAGACAAGGGGCTACGGCTGCTGGCGGACACCCTGCGGCACTCTCTGCGCGACAGCGATATTCCCTGCCGCATCGGCGGCGAAGAGTTCATGGTCATCTTGCCTGGCATGTCCCTGGAGGAAGCCGAGACCGTGGCGAGCCGACTATGCCTTCTCATCGCCAAGGCGGCCCTCGAGGAAGAAGCGCTTCCCTTCGATTTCACGGTGAGCATCGGCGTCACCGACTTCAAGCCCACCGATACGAGCCTCGATACCGTCACCCGGCGAGCCGACGCCGCCATGTACCAGGCCAAGCGTGAGGGCAGAAATCGCGTGGCGACACGCCCGTGAACTCTCCCGAACAGGCGCGTCAATCCTGGCCACAACAGGGCCAGAAAGAACGCGCGGAAATTTCTTTTTTATCTTCTATTTTTGGATAGATGATCTACCCATAGCCAGAACAATAGTTTCATCATCTTAATTATCAGCACCTGTCCGATTTTATGTGAAGTACTGCTAAACTCCTGGCATGACAGGCTCTGCCCCGCGGCGGAGCTTTCTGCATCCATCGGCATGGAGTTTTTCATGGCCCGCAATATCATCGTTCTTGGTGCCGGCATCGTCGGCGTATCCGTGGCCTGGCATCTGGCGCGTCGCGGTCATGACGTCACGCTGGTGGACCGCCGCGAGCCGGGGCTCGAGACCTCCTTCGGCAATGCCGGCATCATCCAGCGTGAGGCGGTGCGCCCCTACGCCTTCCCCCATGATATCCGCACCCTGCTGCGGGTGCTGCCCAACCGCAAGGTGGATATCCGCTACCGCCCCACCGGCATGATGAACGCGGCGGGTCCGCTGCTGAACTACTGGCTGAACTCGAGTGGTAAGCGCTACGAGCGCATCGTACGCGAGTGGGCATCGCTGATCATGCGCTGCCAGGATGCCCACGCGCCGATGATCGAAGCCGCCGGCGCCGAGGCGCTGGTGCGCAAGGGCGGCTGGCTGCAGCTTTACCGCACCCGCAAGGCGTTCGAGGAGTGCCAGAAAGAGGCCAGGGAGGACCTCGAACGCTTCGGCGTCGAGCATGAGGTGCTGGACGCCGAGGCGCTCTACGCCAAGGAGCCGCATCTAAGCAAGGGGCTGATCGGGGCGATCCACTGGACGCAGCCCTGGATGGTCTCGGATCCGGGCGGCCTGGTGCAGGCCTACGCCCGCAGCTTTGCCGAACAGGGCGGCCATGTGAAGCAGGCCAGCGTCGAGGACGTGCTCCAGGTCGATGGAGGCTGGCAGGTCAAAACCAGCGAGGGGGCCCTGGAGGCCGATCAGGTGGTGGTGGCCTTGGGGCCCTGGGCCAGTGAACTGCTGGGAAGGCTGGGCATGAAGGTGCCGCTGTTCGTGAAGCGCGGCTACCATATGCACTACTCCGCGGAAGAGGGGGCGAAGCTCAACCACTGGGTGATGGACGCCGAGAAGGGATTCCTGCTCGAGCCGATGCGCGCCGGGATTCGCCTGACCACCGGCGCCGAGCTTGCCGACCTGGACTCACCGCCCCAGTACACACAGCTGGCCGCCGCCGAGAAAGTGGCACGCAAGCTGTTCCCGCTGGGCAAGCGTCGCGACGCTCAGCCCTGGAAAGGCGCGCGGCCCTGCATGCCCGACATGAAGCCGGTGATCGGCCCGGCCCCCGGCAAGGAGGGGCTGTGGCTCGCCTTCGGCCACGGCCATCAGGGCTTTACCCTGGGCCCGGCCACCGGCGAGCTGCTCGCCCAGATGATGGATGGCGAAGAGCCCGCGGTGGATATGGCCCCGTTCCGCGTCGATCGCTTCAGAGTGTGAGGGCACAAGGCTTTAGTACGAAAAGTCGGCGAGCGAAGGTCAGGCAAGGCAAAAATTGGTGAAAAAGCGGAGTTTACGGCTTGTAAATGAGCATTTTGATCGGACTCGCGCACGAGCCTATTTTTAACGCCGCATGACCGAGCGCAGGCAGTTTTCGTGCAAAGCCGACGAAAGCGGGCGCCATTTGGGCGCCCGCTTTATGTAAATTCACGCGCTGATTGGACTCGGCGCAGGGATACCCACGACTCCCCTGCCCCCATGGCTACTCCCATCGTCGTAGGTCACGCGAGTGACGCCGCCGATCTCGTTGAGGCGGCCGCCGTCATGGCATAGCCGTCAACGCCCTTCCTTGGCCTGCTCAAGGACGCGCTTCTGGCGAGCGATGGCGTTGTGGATGACCTTGTTATGCAGCGCCTGCTTCTGTTCTACAGTCGCGTTGCGCGCGAAATGGGTCAGTGGGGTTGATTTCACGACTTCGTCTTTCATGCTCAAACCTCGTTAGCGAGCAGTTCTTCCAACTGTTCTCGAGTGTAGCGCTCGGGAAGGTAGTCATCAATCGAGTCGATGTCCGTCTCCCATCGCTGATTCGTGCCGTCGTTGTTCTTTATGATCATGTCCAGCACCACTTGTTCTCTGAACTCCTGTTTGATCTGCATCACGACATCCTGAACATCCAGAAACTGTCGAATGAAGCTCTCACGTGGGATGTTACGCCCTTCAACCTTCTCCCGACCGCAGACAAACTGCCAGGCAAGCTTAGGATGTTGATAGACAAAGAAAATCTGGACATCTCGTTCCTTCCGTAAGGACCGGGAAACATTCTTTCTGGCCACATCAAGGCTGGCCAGCGTGCCATCCAGGATGAACGATTGCTGCTGCTTCAGCATCCGGTCATGAATGCGTTCTACCAGGAGAGACACTGCGCTCTGGAACAGCCAAGAATTTCGACCCGTATAGCCCGGTAGCTCTTCACGCAGGTCATCAGGTCGATACGTAGAATGCAACCCAAGCCATCGAAACCTTCCGCCCTGAGTTCGTCGATAGCGGCTACATATTCCTTTGAAATCTCAGTCTTTCCTGCGCCAGGAGATCCGGCCATGAAGATCGAAACCGGCCTCTCCTCGCGAGGGTAACGCTCCGGGTCTGTTCTCTCCCGAGCGATGCGCTGGCGGTGGCCTCGGGCATATGCCACGGCCTGGGCTATGATCTCATCATCGCTGGCCATACCCACTTCCTTGGTATCAGGATTCTTGCCCCTTTACGAAAAGGCCACCCGACTCTCGGATGGCCTCACCATTCTTAACGGAATGCGCTGATGCGTCCAGCCCTCACTCCCAATCAATCATTGCGGGCGGTTTGCTGCTGACGTCGTAGGTGACGCGGGAGACGCCGGTGATCTCGTTGATGATACGGTTGGAGACCGTTTCCAGCAGCTCGTAGGCAGGTGCGCCCATTGCGCTTGCAGGGACGCATGCCCGTCGCCATCGACAAACACTCGCAACCCTCGTCCCAGTAGCTCTGTAAGATATTGCTGGCATTGCCGTAAGCGATCTCTCAAATCCTCACCCGGCGGTAGCCAAGGCGCTGAAGCTAGCCATAATCGATAACCGCACCATGGGCATGGGATATAAGGGACGAAACCATGGATCTTGCAAAGATTGGCGATAAGGTGGCCTGCTCCTGCAAAGGGGGACCACATCGCATCGTTTCCGGCGCCGCCACCGCCAAGGTGGATGGCATTGCCATCGCCAGGGTTGGTGACAAGTGCTCCTGTGGCGCCAGCATTACCGCTGGCGTGGCGTGGTATCCCATCGAGGGCTCACCGGCAGCCATACATGGTAGCGCCACTTCCTGTGGCGGTCAGGTGGTGACGGGCTGCAGCACTGAAGTCGGCTCACCGCATGCGCCTGCCGCCAGCCTGCTCACCGAGCTACCCAAGCGTTACAACGAACGCTTTCGCCTTGTCGACGCAGCCGGCAACCCCGTGGCCGGCGTTTCCTACCTCATCGTGAGGGAGAATGGCGAACGGATCCGTGGCGTAAGTGACTCCCAAGGCCTGACTAGCCTGGTACCCGAGCACGATCAACCCGAAAAACTCCAAGTATTCATCAAGGAGAGCCAGCCAGCATGAGCGAACCCCCTGCCCGCCCCGGCGAAGAGGGCTACATCCTGCTTGGTGACTTTCTGTCGACGCTGACCAGCAATACCGAGCCGAAAGATATCGAGGTGCCCGCGGTACGTTATCGGGAATTTTCTGAGCCCTTCTTCAAGGTCACACCCGACTATATGCTGGCCGAAGGCGTGGGTATTCACGCCACTTACAACCTGCGGGGTCATATTACGCTGCGCAACAGCACGCTAAGCGTAAGTGCCCTGGGCAGAACGGCTGCCAGCCATCTCGGCTCCGTCGATTGGTACGTTTCTGCCACACTTCGCCATGGCCCCCTGACTATTGCCAATCAGGATCTCGAGCGAGGGGGCATTTCCGCTTGGCCTGATGACGACTTCACCCCCATCGGCCATGCTACCTTCACGCTACCCATACCGCCCCGCCATCTGACGCTTCAACTTACCGGAGGCTATTACTTTTCCAGCGGCCCAGGTAACTTGGCCTCCCGCACGACAAGCATCACTTTCGAGATCGAGGTCGAACCACGGTGAAGAAAATCCTGTTTGTCACGATGATCGGTATGCTGCTCACCGCCTGCTCACCGGCCAAAGGCGAGCCTCCGGAGCATTACCTGGAGCGCGCCAACGCAGCACTCATCGAAGCACGTGGCGATGCCAACCAGCTCAAGGATGTGCTCACGATCTACGATGAGGGGCTCGAACGGCATCCAAACGACACCGACCTTCTCAATAGCCGCGCACAGCTAAATGCCAGCCTTGGCCACTACGATGCGGCCAAGGCTGATCTGGATGTTCTGAAAGAAGGAGAGTTACACAAGGAAGGGAGGCTGATGCGCTGCATGCTGAAAGAGCGCTTGGAGGGAGCCACGGCAGACGCCCTGGGCTGCTACGCGGAAGTGGAGAGTGACTACGCCAGCGAGATCAGTGACCACCCGGATGCTAATCACGTCCTGGCAGCTCGACTGGCCGAGTCGCCTGAAGCCACCTCCTTGGTAGGGGAATGGCAGGCAAGCGACGACCCGATTAAGAATCCGATGGTGGAAGAGATGCTGGAGATGGAGCGGGAGGAGTTGATTCGGATGGTGTTGCCTTAATGGCTTATCGATGTCTAGAGCGCGAAACAGTTTCATAAGTCCGCAATACGACTACGGCACACTATGCGGCCGTCAGAGCGGGCTACCATATGCACTACTCTGCGGGAAAGGAGGCCAAGCTCAACCACTGGATGATGGACGCCGAGAAAGGGTTCCTGCTCGCACCGATGCGCGCCGGGATTCGCCTGACCACCGGCGCCGGGCTCGCCGACCTGGACTCGCCGCCCCAGTACAAGCAGTTGGCCGCCGCCAAGAAGGTGGTACGCAAGCTGTTGTCAACGGGGGCGCGGCCCTGCATGCCCGACATGAAGCGGTAATCGGCCCGCCCCCCCCGGCAAGGAGGGGCTGTGGCTCGCCTTCGGCCACGGTCACCAGGGCTTTAGCCTCGGCCCGGCCACCGACGAACTACTCGCTCAGATGATGGATGGCGAAACGCACGCGGTGGATATGGCCCCATTTCGCGTGGATCGCTTCTGAAGGTGAGATCACTACAAAAACGGGCGCCATAAGGGCGCCCGCTTATCGCAGACTCAGCACTGATTGGACTCTAGCACTGAGCTTACCTCTCCCTATTTCAGGCCAACTTTCTCCTAATATACATAACGCAAAGCATACCAGCGGCAATGTAGCGCAGCAGAATTGTCTTTCAGTGCGCATTGTTAGCCTCTACACCGACCGTGCCTCAGTACAGATGTTGCTGAAATTCCACAAAGACTTCCCGGATTTGGCCCGCCGGGCCAAGTTCGCGGACGGCATCTCCCAGGCTGTGGTATTTCAGTTCGATCAACTGCGGCAGCTTGTCGGTGGAAAGCTCACCCACCCCGCGCGCGACATAATGATCGAGCACGAAGCACAGGAATTCCTGTTGCCGGTAGTCGTGGCCCTGGAAGATGGCTTCGCGGTGTGAATCCACCCGCTCGGCGCGTGTCACCGGGGCCAGGTTGAAAGCGATATAGGCCAGCACGTCA